>NZ_JAALFC010000023.1 GCF_011058155.1 Litoribacterium kuwaitense
AAAAAGAGACAGCTTTTTGAATCACGCCTAACCGACATTCATCTCCCACTTACTCGTTGGACAACGTCCTAACAGTCCTTGATGTGGGAGTCTTCTGTCAGAAAACGATAAAGTTGTTTAATTCTTGTTCAACTAAAGCCCCTGTTTGTTTAAGTGCAATATTTAACAAATTCTATTATCATTTGAACTTAAAATAGTAATACAGGAAATCATCATATTAAACGATTAAAGCTTTTTAAATTCGGGAGTATTCATTAGTTTATTAAAAAAAATATTTTTATGATTCCTATACTCATCCATATCTTTTCCTTCAAATTCCCTCTTTAAGTCATCATATTCGATTCTATAAACTTCATTAAGTAATAAAACATCCCGAAATTTCCAAAAGAAATCATATTCAGAGCCGATTACTGTCAATTGAATTCCTAAAGGAGGATTGGTCAAATCATTTTTGAAGGCTCTAAAACAATCCGTTTTCACACTACCGTCATTACTTTCATACAACGATGAAAGTATCTGTACTGCCTTTGAGAAGTGTTCAGATGTGACACGTACTTGTATATCCAAATCACCTTTGGTCAAACTGTTAGGTATCGCAGTACTTCCAACGTGCTGAACATCGGCTTCTGGAAGATATTCTTTAATCATCTTTTTATGTACTTGAAAAGTTTTCTCTACATCTGCCGAAAAAAGACTACTTTCAAAAAATTCAACTTGTTCCATAGTACCTCCCCAGACATAATTACTCAACGAAAACTACATTTGAGTTAATAGCTCGTTTATGAGCATATCTATTTCATCAGCTTCATGATGTCTATTCTCTGGAATTTCTAAAATGATTACACTATCACTTTTAATATGGTGCACACCAACTCTTTGTAATGTTGAAGCAGTTTATCCATTTCATTTCACTCCTTCTTATACAATTCTTTACTTCCTTCAAATTTCCTTCTAGAGCTAACCTGCCCGTTAGCGGTTTATTATCTCTGCACATATATTGATGTCCAAGCACTCTTCACTAGAACATTTTACCTATCTGACCAACTTTCGACTAAAACTATCATGATTTTCAAAAAATAAACACAGGACCATAAGCGTTAACCATTTATGAAAATAGGTAACATTTCATATATGAAAATAATTCCAATATAGTAGTATAGTATCCAATTCTAATGTTTGGAGGTTCAATGAAAGATGCGCAAATCCATTTATCTGCTCTTCACCGCACTATTCTTGACGATCGTCATCAGTGGTTGCGGAAGTGAAACAAATAATGAGAGCGAGTCTACAGACACAAACGAAGAAACGGAACAGCAAGAAGATACAGAAAATGAAACCGACGAAAGCGATTCGGATTCAGATCATACAGAGTCAGAGGAAGCTGAAGAAGCAACCGCTTCCGACAATTCGAGCTCAGGTAGCTTTGCCGATGCCATCAGCTTTATGGAAGAACAAACTGAAGGTACAGCAAGCGTCATGTTTGAAAGTGCTGAACCACAATCCCATGACATGGAAGGTGTAACAGTCACTTTAGACGAATATGCCCTCGTCGAATTAACGGATTTCCATACGGACTTCAGTATTAAGTTTGACGACCAGACGAATGGCGGCGTGATTTTAGCGAAATATACCGTAAACAACGGTACCGACAGTGATGCTTATTACATGCCGATGCTTGACGCTTCTTACGTCGGCGGAGATCAGTTTGTTGGCAACTATAAAGATCTCCTTCCTGAAGAAGAACAGCTACCGACGAAGCTCTCACCGTCCAATGATTACTTAATCAAAGCCGGTGAGGAAGTCACTGGATACTACGCTTATCCATTTGGGGAAGAGCAATTGAACACAATAATGAGTCAAGGCAGCATCGATATTCAAGTCACTGAACCCCAGTCCGATAAAGACGATTTTGGATCTGTCTTCGGAGAAAAAGGTCTCTTTACCATTAGCCTTGACCAAGCAAGTGCAGACAAAGCCGAAGCAACAGCGAGTGAAGGCTTCTATGCTGACCGAATCACGTCCCAAAATATGGGCGAAAAAACGATGATTACCAACAAAGAAGGTATCGGTGACAGCCAAACCATCGGTGATTTCACTGTCGCATTAGACGGATATCAATTTACTGACTTCACACCGAACGAAGACGAAGCGCCACGCTTTGAGTCGTTTAACAATGGCATCGTCCTCTTAACGGTGAAATTTAATATTGATAACCAAAGCGACACAGAAGTCGCACATTCTTCTCTGACGTCTAAGCTCACAATGAACGACGGCTCGCAATATACGTTAAATGAAGGCATGCTTATGCCGTATTCCAACGATAAAATGATTGAGCCAGGTTCATCTGGTGAATTGCTCCAAGTGTACCCACTGGACAAAGAGCAATACGATAAAATTTGGAAAGACAAAGCCTTTGAAGTCGAGCTTGGACCGATGAAAGACAAAGAAGCAAATGACATTTCTAAAGGTAAAACAGCAACGTTTACATTGCCGAAGTAACAATAAGGAAAGCCTGCCCTTGAAATGAAAGGGGCAGGCTTTTATTTCTTTGATTTGGCACGTGAAAATTCAAACTGATGTGATTCCCTTTTCCTCTTCTACTTCTCAGCAAATGACGTTTGAATATATGTAAACCGCTCGTCCAGCATGTCGTGTGGCTGAATGTTTTTCGATTGCGCTGCCTTCGCTGCAAAGCTCGCAAAATTCAACCCTGCCCCAAACATCTGTAAAGCCCCATCGGCGCAATTCCCTTGCTTTATGGCTGCAATGCCATCCTCTAAGAAACTGTTGCTTTCATCCAGATGGCAATCCGCAATATACTTATTGCCTTCATGGAATAATTTCAAGTTTTCAATGATTTGCCGCGCTGTTTTTTCCGAAATATCCGCATCGATCTCCATCAGCATGTCATTGATCGGCTTGACGAGCTGTCCGTATAAGCTATTATATTGCTCGCAGCTTTCGTTGATTTTTTCTCTCCATTCTTTTGCATTCATTGTGTGCCCTCCTTTTGATCTCTTCCTGTACTATGATTTTAAACCACCTTTCGTAAATTTTACATTTTTCACTCTTTTGTTCGTATTTTTTCTTCTCTTCTGCTAGAGCAGGTATAGAACCTATTGAAGTCCGTCGTACACAAACCTTTAAATTAATCATTGACATCACATTGTTTAGTACTATATAGTTCTAAATATGAAAACGAATAAACAATCAAACAAAGATCACGTCATTCACACTGCCGCTGAGTTATTTATGAAACATGGTTACCATGTGACAAGCATGGATGAAGTCGTGAAAGTCAGTCAGGTGTCTAAGTCAAATATCTACTATCACTTCAAAACAAAAGAAAAGCTGGCTGTTGGAGTATTACAATGGCGCATGTCCCAATATGAACAACAATTTATCGACATTGTCACCGCATCCCACCAAACGTTTCATGAGAAATTAGAAAAAGTGTTTGATGACATTGTGAATCCAATGGGGGCAAAAGGAGGATGCCCGTTCATTTCGCTGTATCTTCAAGCTGCCGAACAGTCTGAAGAAATTAGGTCACTCGTCAGCCGTTTTTTACACGAGCAAATTCCATTGACAGAAAGGTTATTACAAGAAGCAATCGACAACAGGCAATTAAACAATCATATCAACATACAAAAAACAGCAAAGCTCATTGTCTCAAGCATTGAAGGTGCCCTAATGATGGCAGCCATTACGAATGACCCTTGCTATATTGCCGACTGCAAAGACTCATTACTGTTCTTCATGGAATAATTTTTTTTAACCTAAATTAGTACTTATTAGTACTAAAAGGAGTGAGACAGATGGCAAATATTTTTATGACCGGTGCAACAGGATTTATTGGCTATGAAGTTTTACAAGAACTACTTAAAGGCGATCATACAATTTACGCTCTAGTTCGGTCTCTTCGGGAGTTTGATGTTCTCAAAGGAAAATTGCCAAGTGGGCGCGGGCAAGTGCTCCCAGTGATAGGCGATTTACAAAAAGAGGCCCTAGGGATCAATGACCTCGGGATGCTACGTGACGTTGACACTATTATTCACGCGGGTGGGCCAATGGATATTGGCATGGATATGCAAACGGCTAAAACCTCATTCCTTCACGGAGCAAATGAAATGATGAAGGTCTCTGACGATCTTGTACAGCACGGGTCTCTTCGGCATTTTATTCATGTCGTCGGATACAAAAGCCCGTTTAATGAGGACAATTGGCGCGAAGGTCAGCAGCAGTGGACAGAGGAAAACTTTCTACCCTTAGAAGAGCCTTATGAACGAATGAAATTTTTAGCGGATTTAGTGGTACGGCAGCGAGCAGAAAAACTGCGGCTTCTCCTCTCCGTCGTCAACCCTTCAACTGTTATTGGTGACAAGCGTACAGGTGAAACAGAACAAACGAGTGGGCTTGGGATGCTTGTCGAGGGGGTACGGAAAAAACAAATGCTCTTCGTCCCGGGAGGACATGCGTACCGGCTTCCTTTAGTTACAAAGACCGATCTCGCATTATTGATCGCTCATCTTGTAACGACACAGCCAGCAAACAGTGATACATACTATGTATTGGCCAGCAAAGCTCATAGCCCTAATAATCAAGAACTCATTTCATCAATCGCCAAAGAGCTCCGAACGTTACAGCCAATAGGAAAACTATCGATTCGCTTCTTAGAAAGATTAGTGAACGCAGGGATAGGGAATAAACTAGGTATTCCAAAAGGGTCGTTAAATTTTTTTGTGAATGAAGAGTTTTCAACAGCTTCCGTGCAACGGTTTAGAGCAGAACCGTTTGCGGTCAAAGATATTTTGCCATACGTTATTGCAGACATCGACTTTCGTCTTTCTCATCCGAATCATCATTCTCCGCTGCAACGAAACCGAAGAGGAAAACTCGCTACAATTGAAAATATATTACCCGATGCAAAACAAACCGTTCTGTTGATTCACGGATTATTCAGCAGTGCCGACATGTGGACGCCCATCATCAAGGACATGCCCCACGTAAACTCGATCGCTGTTGACCTACCCGGATTTGGCCGATCACCTTACCACCACCAGCAAGACGCCTTACAGGGCATGGTGGATGCCATCATCGAGATCATTCAAGAACTCAATACCCCGGTGACGCTGATTGGCCATTCAATTGGCGGTTTTATCGCAGCTCGAGTACATGAAAAAATGCCACATCATATCAAACGGCTTATTTTATTGCAGCCTACGCTCCAAAAGGCAGCAAACAAGACGCCTTATTATCAATCGCCAGGACTTCTCGCACTCGGCCTTGGCTTTATGAAAGACAAGCAAATAAAAAACGTGCTTGTCAAACAACATTCGTTTAAAAATACTGCTGACATCCCCGAAGAATATGTGCAATTCGTTCGGCAAGACTTACAATCTTCAAGAATGAGGAAAACAACTGCTGAGATGATCGCTCTGCTCCATCAAACAAAAACGTTTGCAAAAGGTGTTCAATTGGACAAAGACAAAACATCCATCATTTGGGGAGAGTTTGATCAAACGTATTCCATCGAAGGGTTTCGAGATCAAGCAAACGTCACCTTATTACCGCTATTCCATTCTTTTCCGATCTCGCAACCGAAAGAAACCGCCGCTCGACTTAAAGACTTTATTTAAGAAAAGCAAAAAGCCGATGATTCCGCAATGAACTGCTCCGGAAGTCGGCTTTTTGCTGTTGTATTCCTCTTCGCATGCAAATCCCTCAAACGACCTCGTATATTTCAAAGTCCATAGCCATAAGAGCACCTTAATGAAGCGGATTGAACCGCTGTAGACGAACTGCACTCCTAGTGATCCGAACCAATTCCTTTTGTAAGAAATGGTAATACCGATTGAATATACGCTTCCGGCTGTAAGGTGCTCTCCTGTTTCCATTTAACTGAAGCGCCGTAAAGCCCCCAGCTCAGCACAACAGCAAGTGTGTTCAGCGCTTCTTCATCATCGGAATATTGCCTTTTCAGTATATCAAATAGAATGACTTCTAATTGCTCACGGATGATGCGGGCGATCGTTTCTTCATAACCGCGATGACACCGATTGGACAACGACTTTTGAAAGTTGGTGATCGCGACAAACATTGCTGTCAGCGTTTCTGCATTCAATGCTCTATCGGCAAAGTCAGCACCGTTCAAATTGACAAGTAAGACCTCAGACAATGCTTTTTCCAAAAGGTCGTAAATATCGGCAAAATGATAGTAAAACGTTGCACGGTTAATCATGGCCTCAGTTGTAATATCTTTCACTGTAATATCTCTAAATTCTTTCTCTCCGGACAGCTCAATAAACGCATCCATAATGAGTCTTCGTGTGCGCTGGACGCGCGGGTCGACCTTCGTTTCTTCCATGCTGTACCCCCTCCCGACATTTTCAACAATTGTGCCCATGTGTTGGATAAGCAACAGAAGCGCCGCTCTATTGGTATGAAGTAGTTCCATTATGTATTAAAATATCATCGTAAGGCAACGAACCAAAAACAACAAGAGGAGATATACACATGATCAAGATCGGAATTATTACTGGCAGTACACGAGATGCAAGGGTCAATCTTCAAGTCGCTGAGTGGGTCAAATCGATTGGAGACAAACGATCCGATGCTCAAGTTGAGGTTGTTGACATTAAAGATTATCAATTGCCTCCATACAATGAGCCAATGCCTGCTTTATTTTCACAAGGTTTCAAAGCACCGGAAGCGAAAGCTTGGTCGGAAAAAATAAATGAACTCGACGGATTTGTGTTTGTGACACCGGAATATAACCGCGGGATTACCTCAGCGCTAAAAGATGCCATTGATTACCTTTATACCGAGTGGAACAATAAAGCCGCTGGTATTGTGAGCTACGGTTCTTCAGGAGGAGTGACCGCGGCGCAATCGTTACGATTGATCCTAACTGTTCCTCAAATCGCGACTGTCGGAACGCAGCCGGCCTTAAACTTATTTACGGATTTTGTAGAGATGACGACCTTTCAGCCAGCAGACTTTCACGAAGAAACCGTACAAACGATGCTCAACCAAGTCGTGGCGTGGTCGACTGCTCTCAAAACCATTCGCTAACCGTTTGCCAAATCACTGAGGAGGATTGAGGATGACAAATAAGAACATGATGTGTGACCTTGAAACAGGGGTTTGTGGTCCAGCTGATGAGGAAGGGATGCAGATGATCGATTTCAATGAGCCGGTAAAAACGATCGACCTTTATTACGTCACTGACCCGATCTGTTCTCATTGTTGGGCACTGGAGCCTGTCCTACGTCGGTTTACAGCGCAATACGGTCATTATGTGAATGTCCACACCGTGATGGGCGGCTTGCTGGAAAAGTGGAGTGATACGCCTGTCGACCGGGCCAATGGCATTTCCAAGCCAGCAGACGTTGCGGCACATTGGCGTGAGGTGGGCGAGCATAGCCGCATGCCAATTGACGGGGGCTTATGGTATGACGATCCAGTACAATCATCCTTCCCCCCTTCACGTGTATATAAAGTGATTCAAAGCGAACACGGCGCCGAGCAAGCTGATGCCTTTTTACGACGTCTGCGCGAGGAGCTGTTTGCCTTTAACAACAACGTTATTCATTTTAACAAAATGAAAGATCTCGTAGATCAGCTCGGACTCGACGGAGAAGCGATGATCACTGCGTCTGAAGCCGAAAAAGCCCATCGTCTGCTCGATGAAGATTTCGCACTTCGGGGAAAACTCGGGGCACGAGGTTTTCCAACGGTTGTCATGATGAATGAGCACAAGCAAGGTGTAAAGATTGTCGGAGCTCGCTCCCTAGAGAACTATGTGGATGGCCTAAAGCAAATCATGAACACCGAAGCGCTTGAGCCGAAGCTGCAGCCAATGCTGTCCGATCTGTTAAAGAAGGAGAAACGGTTGTTTGCGAAAGAGATTGAAGTGATGTATGACATCCAGCCGAGCGAGGTTAAAAAGTTGATAGAGAAAGAGCTCACACCGCATACGTATCACGTCGGAGACATTCTTGGTGAAATATACGTGAGTGAAGCCGAATAACCTAGCTTTCCCACGAAAAACAGAGGTGACTGCAAACGAATTGCGGCTCACCTCTGTTTGATGTAACCTCTTTTTACTTCTAAGCAACAGTAGCTCATTCAGCCAGCGCACCATAAAGATATTTTTTATTCTTCTCAGCGAAAATGTGGTTGTGCGACGACACAAGCCCACGTTGATTGGCTTCTGGATCTAAATATTGTTTGGCGCAGTTGACCGCATTGACCGCGTCCTGGTAGGCACCCGCAATAAGGTTGAGCTTGCCTTCATGACTCAAAATATCGCCAGCACCGTAAAGGCCGGGGATACTCGACTCGCCATTTGGTGTCCCTTGAATAAAGTAACCATCCTTTAAGTCGATGTCTAGCTGACTTTCACGCAGCAGCGTTTGATCACGCTTATAGCCATGGTTGACGAGAACAGCATCGACAGCGATAGAAGTTGTTTCTTCGGTTTGGCTATTCAGCAATGTCGCCGCATGAATGTGCTGACCTTCTCCAACACATTCTACGATCTCTGTATGGGTCAAGAACTCAACCCCGTTTTTGCCTAGCTTCGTAATATCGGCCTCATGTGCCTTCAATGCATCTCCCCGATAAATGAGCGTCACTTGCTTCGCAATCGGCGCAAGCATATTCGCCCAATCGACAGCTGAACCGCTACCGCCTGAAATCAGTACACGCTTGTCTTTAAACGCTTGCATTTTCTTGACGCTATAATATAAATTACCGTGTTCATAAGCGTCAGCACCTTCCAGCTCCAGCTTTATGGGGTCGAGAATTCCACCGCCAACGGCAAGCATTAACGTTTTGGCATAGTGGACGTTATTTTGACTTGTTTCTATTTGAAAGACCCCAGCGTCATTTTTATCAATTTGAGTCACGGTCTCGCTTAATGACACAGTGGGATTAAACGTCAACCCTTGCTCGATCATTTGCTCAATCAGCTGCTGCCCTGTCACAGGCGTAAGCCCGCCGATATCCCAAATCATCTTCTCAGGATACACATGCACCTTTCCCCCGAGTCGTGGCTGACTTTCGATAATTTTCACGCTCATTTCACGCAGCCCTGCATAAAACGCAGCAAATAATCCCGCCGGACCGCTCCCGACAATGATCATGTCATACACTTCTTCATCGTGCTTTTTTATCATAGAAAGTGCCTCCTTTTTTATCCCCAGCATGATAGATACCAGAGGGCTAGCTCCTCTGTTGTGACAAAGCAAGCCAGGAACCTAGAAAAGTGTAAAAAAACCCCTTAGCCGAATCGTAGCGAAAACAAGATTAGGCAAACTTGCAAAGTTGGTACGATAAGCAAATTGGATGTGTGCTATACGGACAAACGGCTAAATCTGCATTGATCTGAAAGACGTTCTCAAGATTCTCTTGCGTCATGACAGCATGCGGATCGCCTTCTGTTAAAATCTTTCCTTCCCTCATCGCCACCATATAATCTGAAAAGCGGGAGGCATGGTTTAAATCGTGCAGCACCATGACAATGGTTTTTCCTTCTTCTTTGTTTAAGCGCTGTAACAACATTAAGATATCTAATTGGTGCGCTAAATCGAGATACGTCGTCGGCTCATCCAATATCAGCATATCCGTCCCTTGAGCGAGCGCCATGGCTATCCACACCCGTTGTCGCTGACCGCCTGAAAGCTCAGAAACGGGACGATCCTTTAAATCATTCAACCCCGTCACTTCTATCGCCCAGTTCATTTGTTCATAATCTTTTTCCGTTAACGATCCTATTCCTTTTCGATACGGAAAGCGTCCGTATGAAACCAATTCGGTCACGGTTAAACCCTCAGGCGCCTGTGCGGTTTGGGGTAAGATCGCCATCCGCTTGGCTACAGCTTTCGTATCCATTGAATGAATCGCTTTCCCCTCAAGAAACACTGCGCCATAGTTCGTCTTCAATATACGGGCAATGGTTTTAATCAAAGTAGACTTTCCACAACCATTTGGCCCAATAATCGTTGTCATTTTATTTTTGGGGATCGCCACACTTAAATCCTCAATAATTAAATCATTCATGTAGCCAACACCGATTTTATCTACGTTAAGAGCATCCACGACGGATTCTCCTTTCAATATAACGATCAAATAAACATATAAGCTGATATTTTCCAGAAGTTGATAATGGTTATCAATACAAAACTCATTATAATGATATTGATTCTCAATGTCAATTTCATATTGTAACTCATTCAGCTGCACAATCCCTTTCTCAAAAACAAAAAACCCACCTTCTCACGCGAAAGGCAGGCATTGCTTTGCTACACGGACCAATTGAACTTATTTTTTTGAACTCGCTTTGATGATCAAGAAATGCGGATGGGTCATTAAGTAATCATACGCTCGTTCGTTCACATCGTTCATTTTCGCTACTGGCTGCGGCTCTATCATTTCTTCTAAATAAAATATTTGGTTGGTATCGTTCACGATGTCTTGCATCGGCCTTCTGTAAAAATCTACATCAATGGTGATCGTCGGCTTCGTCCACGTATCTGTTAAAGGCTGCGTCTGAAAATAGCTGTCTCCGGAAAATTTTGTAAAGTCCATGAAAGGATGATGTACAGAATAGAGGAACGTCCCCCCTTTTTTCAACACACGGTTAAACTCTTGAAACACCTGTCCCCAATCCTCGATATAATGAAGCGTTAACGAGCTGACAATTAAATCAAATGAACTGTCGGCAAAAGGTAACGGCTCCTGAAGATCACAACATTCAAATGACGCATGAGCTCCACAGCGCGCTTTTGCAACCTTGATCATGTCGGGGCTGACATCAATCCCTGTGACGTCAGCCCCTCTCTTGGACAACTGTTCCGAGTACCAACCGGCAGCACAGCCCGCATCGAGCACGCTCATTTGATGGATCTGATTTGGGAGCTGGGCGAGCATCGCTGGACGTTCATATAAAGCATTGTAATGACTCGCCTCGTCTACATCCATTTTATATGTATTGGCTAACCGATTAAATGTTTCTCGAGTGTGCTGTGCCATAAAGAGCCTCCTTGACAACATATTTTAGTTTGTATTCACTCCTGCCGACGCTGTCTTCATATCATATCGCATCCATTTTCAAAAAGCTTTGAACTGTAGCAAATTTTCTCTACCTCGTAAACAGCGCGCTCAAAATTCAGCTTGCGACCGTCCTTAGATTAAATATTTTTGAAGTTCATCCGTTAATTATCTATGTACTTGTTGATGCGAGACATATTTGTGAACGGACTTTATCTTTCCCCATATTCTTTCTAATGATGATGCGAAAAAAGCTCTATTTTAAAGCTGCGATTACCCACAGCACTTAAAATAAAGCTTGGCTTCTCTCATATTCACATTTGCGTAATCAAGTCTGCCTGTTTGACTTGCAGCTCTTCATTCACCTTCTCGACATACCTTTCAAATTCAGGTTGCTCATCTGCTAACATGCTTAAAATATGTTTGCCGATAATTTCTTCGGCTTGTTTAATATCAATGCTTTCACCATTCTCAAACGCACTTTCCCTTTTTCCATTCATCATCGTTTTCTTTGCTTTATTTAACCACGGATACATCGAATGGACGACGGAACTGTTTGATAGAAAGTAACTCGACGTATTTCCGCCTAATAACGTGATCTGCTCGGAGATTTCATTGCTATTCAGCCAATTTAAAAATTCGATGCTTTCGTCTCGTTTATCCGTTGTTTTTGTGATTCCTAAAATGCCTCCCCCTAATAAAGGTGTATCTCCCGGCACATTCGCAATGCCAATGGAATCCCTAATACTGCTTTGCGAAACAATTGATAAGTGGTTCATAAAGCCAATAACCATGGCCGCCTTTCCCTCAACAAAATCTTTCACTTCTTCTCCCCACCAATTGCTTGAAACAACTTTCGAATGTTGATAATTGTCATATAGTAATGCCATCGCCTCCGTCGCAAGAGCAGGGTCTAGCTTGATCTCACCATCATTTAACAGGGCGCCCTTCAATGAGTAATAGCGCAGCAAATACTCTGCGACGATCGTTTCTGCTTTACCGGTAATCATCGAAGCACCATGAATTCCATTGACGAGATCAAAATCACTTTCATTAAAAAAAGTGAGAATTTGATTATACGTATGAAAATCGGTTGGGATTTTCAGCTCAGATTTCGTTTTCTCAAAATATTTCCGTTTGATCATCTCATTTTCAAAAAGATCTTTTCGATAAAAGAGCATTTGGATACTAATATCAAATGGCAAGGCATACGTAACATCATTAATGTTGGCATAGTCATCCTTTAGAAAATAAGGGAGCTGAGCTAAAACATGATCAAGCTGATCATCTAAGCCTTGCAAATATTGAAAGATTTTTTGCCCATACCAGGCTAAACCGACAACGTCTAAACGGATGATGTCGTAATTCTTCCACTGTTCATCATCTTTAATGACATCGAACAGCTCATCATTTCTGCACACATCCAGCTGAACACGTATCTTTGTATTTTTTTCAAAATGAGGGATGATTTTCTTTAATGCTCTTGTCGTTGGTGACTCAATTGTGAGTATCTTCAACTGCGTATCAGATGCTTGTTGATAGCTGACGACCTTATCTAAAAAACCTATGTTGCGGTAGGTTTTGGAATGGCTTTTATCTTTTAAATGTATATTAAGAATGACTTTTTTGACGGCATTTTCGCCTGCATAACCGTAATCTAAAAAATAGCGCTGAACTTCATTACTATATGTGTTTTGAAAAGGAGCTAAAGAGATGATAGGGGGTAAAGGCTCTGCTGCCCCATAGTGATATGCCTTAATGAGTTTTCCGGCTTTTGCAATGCTCGTCGTCACAATACAATCAAAAGAAGCGCGCTGGACCAACTCAAAGGAAGCTTCATACTCATGAGCCATATTGGACTGAGACATGACGAGGTGCTGATGATTCATTTGTTTTGCAAAAGAAGTGATAAAATCACGCTCGCTCGCGTAGTCTTCTTCATCCGTAAATAGACCTATTTTTTGAGCATCTAAGAGCATGACATATTCGGCAATATCTTCTCCAGCTTGCTTGAAATCAAATGTGATAAACTCTTCAGCATTTCTCGGCTGACGATTTACAAAAATAATATCACTCGGATACGTAGAAAGCTGATCATAATATTCGTTCGCATCCGCTAAAGAAGACACAGTAATAATGCCTGAAGGCCTCTCCTTAACAATCTCCTTAAGAATGTCTCGCTCTTTAAGCGGATTATCGTACGTGCAATACAATTTAATTTGATATTGTCTTGTAGATGATTCACGTAAGGCTCCTTCATAAAAAGCCGCATATTCATCTGCACAAATTGTCGGTAAAATCATAATAATCGTTTGACTTTTCCCTGAGCGTAACAGCTTGGCATTATTATTAAGGTTGTAGCCTAATTGTTCCGCAGCTTTTAAGACAAGCTCCATTTTTTTTGAGCTTACGTTTCCTTTGCCGTTTAATACGTTTGACACTGTTCCGTGTGAAACACCGGCCAGCTTAGCAATGTCTAAAATCGTCGCCATATTGTCCACTCCTAAAAACAAAAGGTCTTTTTCAGTTTATCAAACAACATTGACAGATTTAATGGTATTCGTAGTCGTTTGCTTAGTTTTTAAAGAGTCTTTTTAAAAAAACCTACCTTTATTACTGGTAGGCTCATGTGCAAAAAGACATACGGGTTCTAAATGCATTCTAATAGGATGCTGAAATACGCTTGTATGCGGAAAGTAATGACGACTCGTACCGAGACAGGTGTTACGTTGTAGACTTCATCCCTTCACGAAAATGGTACATCAGGCTTGGCCAATCGGTCTGGATGATATCCGCACCTTTGTCAATGAGCTGCTGCCAGCCATATTCCGGCCCCTCTATGATCGATGCGTCATCATCTCGTCCTGCAAATAAAATATTGTCGTCATCTAAACGAATCGCATTAAGCCAAATGAAGTAGCCATTGTCTTTAAAGGTTTGAATGGTTGTACTTTGAAACAACGGGCTCTCTTCGTTTCGGGCAATGAGCTCTAAACCGACCGTGTTCATGTCTTTGTATGTTTCCATCTCCTCTATGTCAGAAAGAGTATGAATAATGGGGATGAACGGATATTTGACCGGATGATCATTTAAGAGCGTTAACCATTCCTTTTTCACGGGCGACTTTAGTAGAATTTGCTCCTGCATATCAAATTGATCAAGATACGGTAGCAGTGTGTCCCAATATTCCCATGATCGATCTAAATTAATGATGACGTCGCCCTTAAAGGCAGAAAGTACATCTGCTAATTTCTCTACGTGGACATTAACGAGATGTCCAATATTGTTTCGATAGCGAAAAGCTTCAATTTCAGTTGAATGCATTGTTGTAATATTACGCTCAGCGCCTAAAAGCCTCTTTTCGTTGCCATCATGAAACACATAAAACTTACCGTCTGTTGAACGAACAACATCAATCTCTAACATATCGCCGCCGGATTGAACTGCTGCCTGAAAAGCAGGAATCGTATTTTCAACAATATTCCCCATACTGCTGCCTCGGTGGACAGCAATTAGAAATGGACTGTTTTGGAGTTTTTTTTGGATCAAGTTCATCGTCGAGTACCTCTTCTATAGTATATTTTTCTTACTGCTTCCTCTTCCATAAACAAAGTAAATGACCGCGGCTGAAATTACCATTAGGA
Source organism: Litoribacterium kuwaitense (assembly GCF_011058155.1). Taxonomy (NCBI): domain Bacteria; kingdom Bacillati; phylum Bacillota; class Bacilli; order Caryophanales; family Bacillaceae; genus Litoribacterium; species Litoribacterium kuwaitense. The sequence continues at coordinate 14,700 of NZ_JAALFC010000023.1, forward strand.
TGACCGAATAAACGAAGTTCATGGCTCTAGCATCAACGCCTGCGGTCGGATCGGTATTATTTCGAATGACAATCCCAAGTGGTTGAAAAAATGGATGATATAAAAAGACCGTCAAATCATAGTCTGCCAGTAAGCTATTAAAATTTAATGCGAGAATCGCAAGCGACGTCGGCAAGACAATCGGCAAAATGACCCGAATAAACGTATACAGCGGACGCGCCCCTAAATTTTTCGCCGCATCTTCAAGCGAGCTGTCGAAAGAATAATAGGCGGCTTTCATAATCCGTAGCGTAAACGGAATTTTGTCAATGATATAAGCGATTAACAGCAACACGAGCGTACCAGTTAACACGATATTACCCATAATCGGCATCGGCTTATCGTAAGTAATAATTAAACCTAAAGCCATTAAAATGCCTGGAATTAACCATGGGATATGAAGTAAGTATTCTAACGTCGTCGTTAAACGATTATTGTGCTTATGAATCAATCGGGCAATAAACAGCATCGCCAAAACGACAATAACAGCCGTTAAACCAGAATAAATGATACTAATAATAAAAGGCTCATATGCCGAAGCATCAAATAAAATTTTCCGATAATGATCTAATGTGAAATGCTCCCACGAAAGTGTTCCCGTACTAATACTATACGTATCGGTAAATGAGAAAATAATGACAGCTGCAATTGGTAATACATAAATGGCAAATAGCAGATACGCAAGCACATGAACGAAGACATTAACGAACTTATTGTTGATTTTTTGCTTAACAATTTTCGTTTTCACTTTGGACACCGACATATAAAAGCCTTTTTTCTCTGCCCTCGTAATGAAGTAGAGCAAGGTGATTTGTGACACCCCTAGGAAAATTGCCAGTAAAGCGGCTAAATCTCTTGAGCCTATACTATTGGCAAACGACAAAATCATCGGACTGATCGTCTGAAAACTTTCTCCTCCAACAATTAAAGGTGCAGAAAGAGCGCCAAGCCCCGTCGCAAACAACAACACCGACAGTGTCGTTAATACCGGTCGTAACACAGGAAATACCACTTGGCGAAGAATAGTCCAAGGCGATGCCCCCATATTCTTTGCGGCTTCCACTGTTTGAAAATCAATGCTTTTTACTGCATTAGAAAGAAAGAGAATATGATTCGTCGTACAGGCAAAGGTCATGACAAACAACACCGCGGGATAACCGATAAACCAATCTTCGTTCATCCCCGGAAAGATTGGCGCGAGAAAAGACGTTAACAAGCCATTGCTTCCATATATAAACTGGTAGCCAGCAACTAGAATCAATCCACCGTAAATTAAAGTCGTGAAATAACCGAGTTTTAACAGCTTCGCGCCTTTAATATCAAAATAATCGGTAACGAGGACTAAAAAAACCCCCACAATATTGACCGTAATGACTAAAGAAACGGCAAGGACAAAACTATTTAATAAGCTTTTCATCGCTCGCTCAGAAGATAATAGCTTTTCAAACGGCTCTAGTGAAAATGCACCGTCGACAAAAAAGGTCGTAGAAAGGATATTAATATTTGGCACGATGAGAAAGGCGGTGATAAACCAAGTCAGTAGAATACCTATGAGCCAAAGGGACAGCTTGTTATGAAGATGTGTTTTAAATATTTTATTCATCGTCATATCCCCTAATATTGCAAAATGTCTTTTGGATGTATATATAACGTCACATCGTCGCCAACCGCGTACTGAAAATTGCCATCTTCTTTCTCAATATTCGTAAGCAATGCGCCCATCACTTCGTACGTATATTGAGAATATGTGCCGTAAAATTCCTTTGAGATGACTTTTGCCGGCAAAGCGACCGATTGTTGGTCATCTTCACGAACGCTCGTCTTCAGCTTCTCTGTGCGGATATAGGAATTTTTTTCTAAATCGAGCGCAATCACCGATTTTTGCGCAATGGCTTGCACCATCTCTTGATTCATTTCATTGGCTTCTCCAATAAAATTACAAACAAACTCGGTTTTCGACTGATTGTAAATCTCCTCCGGTGTACCGACCTGTTCGACAATCCCATTATTAAAAACGGCCACACGGTCGGATAGCGTCAACGCCTCTTCCTGATCATGCGTGACATACACCGTTGTAATGCCTTGCTCCAGCTGCAGTTTCTTAAGCTCTTTGCGTAATTGCTTTCTCAGCTTCGCATCAAGGTTTGACAATGGTTCATCAAGCACGATAATTTTAGGTGCCAAAGCGAGCGCACGAGCAATCGCCACTCGCTGCTGCTGTCCACCGGATAGTTCTGAGACATTTTTCTGCAACTGCTCCTCTTTAAGATCAACGACTTGCGAAATTTCCTCCACGCGCTTTGGAATCGCCTCTTTTTTATACTTTTGCACCTTCAACCCGAAAGCGATATTTTCATAGACCGACATTGTCGGAAATAAAGCATAGCTTTGAAAGACCATGCCAATTTGCCGCTGTTCAATCGCCGTATTTGTAATATCTTCACCGTCGACGATAATTTTTCCATTCGCAGGGGTAATAAAGCCGACTAACGTACGCAAAGTCGTCGTTTTACCGCATCCAGATGGACCGAGAAACGTAAAAAACTCGCCTTCGTTAATGTGTAAATTCAACTGCTGGATCGCCACAAAGTCTGCAAACTTCACTTGAATATCTTGAAATGTGATCAATGGTCTTCCTCCTTTGGAAACCTTCTTTCTCGAGCGGCAGCCTTTACGTTTAATGTCCTGCCTTTTTAGACAGGCCTAACCAGAAGGCTGTCTATAAGGGGATTCCACTTCACCTTCTGATTAGGCCTGCCTTGATGAACGAAAGGCTCATCAAGGCACAAGCTGCTTTTTAAAACTATAAAATCTGCAATTCGATTTTTTCCACCCATTCGTCAATTTGCTCTGAAATGAACTGATAATCCATGTCTTGAATGGTCGTACTCTCAGCAATATCTTTCATACGGTCTGAAGCATTTTCAAGTGCCTTTGTATTTACTGGTAATGTGCCAAACTCTTCTGCCCAAGCACCTTGAATTTCTGCACTTCCGAACCAGTTAATAAATTCCTCAGCGACAGCCGTGTCTTTGTCGCCACCTTTGTTAATTATCCCAACCTGCTCTACAGTGGTTGGTACACCGATTTCCGGAGAAACGACGGCTGCTTCAAAGCCAAATTCTTCTTCTACACCAGGCAGTCCACTAGACCAAATATATGAGATCGGCACCTCTCCAGAGGCAAGATTTGCGTTGGCGTCTTCACCTTCTGGCGTCTTGTATCCATTGTCAAAAAACGTCTCGATTTGTTTCCAGCCTTCTTCAGAGATACCTAAGTCTCCATTTTCATCGACATGCCTCATAAGAATCCCGTAAACAATTGCACGGTTTGTTGCGCCACCGAGATCCGCTGGAACGTTGTATTTTCCTTTAAATTTTTCGTTTTCGATCAGGTCCGTCCAATCCTTGGGAGCAGTTTCTTCAGTAAACACGTCTTGGTTATACAGCATAATAATTCTCTGCTCTACAAGCGGATGAAAATAATTTTCCCTGTCACTTGTCCCTTCAGGAAGCTCGCTCATCCACGTTGGTTCGTAAGGAACGAGCAAGTCGTTTGACTTTAACGTTGCAAAATTCATTTGATTCAGACCAAAAACAACGTCTGCTAGCGGATTGTTCTTTTCTGACATAATCCGGTTAAATAACTCTCCGCCACCTGCTTCCACAATTTCAAGGTCAAACCCAGCTTCTGTGGCTTTCTCAGCTAACCAATCGCCACGGCCGTCAGATGCAGAATTCGTATATACGACGAGGGACTTTGAATCATCATTTGCTGAATTGCCGCCCATACAACCGGCTAAAATACTTACGACAAACATGAGTGACATGGTCAATAGGAATGATTTGTTTAATCTCATGACGTTTCTCCTTTTTGTAAGCAATTTGGTTGTTTCTCCGTTGTCAGTTTACTATCAGCATTAATACCAACAATTGTAATATTTCCTCCAGTCCCCCTTTTGTTTTTTTGGAACGTGTCAATTTTTTATTTCGGAATCATTATATGCCTCGTTAGTGGGCACGTCAACGACATTTACATAAGATTTACATGAATTTACACGACGAAAAAAGTGAGCAAATGATATTACTTTTGCAACGCGCGATCATGGTATAGCTAGCACCATCAATGTTTTACATAAAAAAGCTTGCCTCTGACATCACTTGTTTACGAGATGTCAGAGGCAAGCTGAGGAAATTATATATTTACATTTTGCAACCAGGTGACCTCTTTCTCTATTTGTGGTTCATACGCCTTCCCGCTCGGCATCCTCACCTTCATTCGATCCCCTAAATGGAATGTCCGATGATCATGTCCGCCCTGTTCAACCGGTTGGATGTCTAACGCCTTCCACTGGGGGAACTGCGTTGCAATTCATTTTTTAACGACCGCCACATCTATCTTCATCAAATCCTCCTGGCAAGTGATTTTGGTGTTCTCACAAATCTTAAAACCCCTTTTTGTTTTTAAAAAGGGAGACAATAATGAAGACAAGTCACGGTTATGGCAGACAGCGTATGCTCCGTTTGCGGGTTCAAAACATACGTATACTTTAGAACTTTATCGGCGGTGTCTTCTTGACGAGGTTTGTCGAGCGGTCTCCCGAGGAAAATCCGCAGAGTTGCTGTTGGCAATGAAGATGTATTGTGTTGAGTTCTTGGAAGAGTCACTAAAAGCTACTTCACACTGTCCAACCCCCTCATATGGATAGCAAAAGGAAACCATCAACTTTAATCCTCCCAGTAAAATATCGCGTCCAAGATCAAATAAGCTTGCGGATCACGGTAAATGGTAGAGATGTGCGTTTGGAACGACAACGGTTGATTGATCATTTCAGCTTCTAACAGCTCATAATCAAACTCGTTTAATGCTTGTGTCAATGCCTCTGCGATGGACCGGCATTGCTCAGTCACCTGCAAACGATGTGGTCCGTCTAGTAAAGTCCCATGACCGCCAGCAACTGCCTTATTCGTATCCATGCAGATTGTTCTAACCCTGACATCTTCCCCCATAATGGCTACGGGGGCTAAACGACAAATGTCCAGTATGATCCCCTCGATCTCTTCCTCACGGCGCCCGTTCTTTTCTTTAACGACGGAAACATCCTCTTTTCGATAACAAAAAAATTTGTCGTGACCACACTCAGCCCTGCTAAAGTAAAGGAAGGAAGTTCCTCTATACGATTCGGTTGCTTGATACCACTCATTTCCTCATCTGTTCTTCTTAAATCATTTTGTTTCATCACAAATCACTCTCCTTTGTTTTGAGTAATTTGAGTATAAGCGAACAAACTTGACACCTGTCTGTCAGGTTGTCTCGTTGTTTCGATATTTTTTTGCAATCTGTTCAGCGCGATGAGCAATGATCTCCCGTAAATGAGGCGGCTCAACGACTTCCGCATGGTGCGAGAGGCTGAGAATGAAGCTATAGAGCCATTCATCTTCGCGATACGCCTTCTTCACTTGCCAAGTGCCGTCTTCCATTGGCATCATTTCCTCAATACCGAACCATTCTTCCGCCACATGACGACTGTCATCATGAAATCGTAAAACGAATTCGGTCATCTGCTGGGAAGTGTCATGTGAACTTTTGTCTGCCGCCTGTTCTTGAGATGGAAGCTCTCTGCGCGTGAATGTCCGTTCTGCATCAACTTCCAGCGCCTTCATTCGATGGAGCTTAAACAGCCGAAACTGCTCTTTCGCCACACAATACGCTTTGACGTACCAGCTTTTCCCTTTAAAGATTAAGATGTGCGGTTCGACGATACGGTCTGTCACTTCTCCTTCGGCATTAGAATAAATGAACTTTACGACGAGACAACGATCGATCGCGTCGTTTAAGAGCTGTAGTTTAGATCGCAATCGTTCGATGCCATCCCAAGGCGAATAGTCGATCAACACTCGATTCGTCTTATGCTGGAATTCCTCAGCGTATGCCGGTGGCACAACGCTACTCATTTTCTCCATCAATCTCGCATGCTGCTCGTTACCATATGAAGTGGAGATGCTGCGAAGGGCCGTAACGATCGCCGCCAGCTCGTCGTTATTCAATACATTTCGATCCAAACGATAACCTTCCGCCAGACCAATACCACCGTTCGTCCCCTGATAGGTGACAATCGGAATGCCCGCCCCATTGATGGCTTCAATATCTCGATAGATCGTCCGCGTCGACACCTCAAACTGCTCCGCGAGGTCTTTCGCCTGCACCATCCGACGGTTTAACAGCAGGATAATGATTGATAAGAGCCTTTCTAACTTCACGTGAAGCGCCCTCCATTTCTTAGATAACCAAAACCGTTTGTCATTCGCATCACCATTTTTCTTAAACTCCCTGTCGTGATGATGTTCTCATTTCTAGCTCACTTTCATGTAAAAAAGCTTCCGAGGCCGATGACTTTCACCATAACGACATGTTTATACGTCATCAGACGCATTAAAAATTCAAACACACAATCAGTCGCAAAGACCATCAGTATGCCAGGACAATAAATTTGCGTGAAGATAAAAAGACTCTAGTTCATACCAGAGTCACGTTCTCTTCTACCCCTATTTAACCAATTCTATCTATTTGCATCGAAAAGCTTGCGGTGATTTACATCTATAGGGTTTACCTATCGTGTCACTCAATTTTCCATTTCATCTGACTTACGGTTTAATTTAGTAATAATCTCCTCAATAAAGATAAAAAAGATCGTTCTCGTTTTTTCAAATGCCAATAAGTCATCGCTTTGGTTGTATTTTGATAAATAAAAAATGTAATCCGCTTGGGAATCCCTTGTATTGATTTGCTCTTCTAAAATTAACATCGCTTGGGCACCTTTACTTTTTGCTGCCGAAAATAAGTTCTCAAATGAGGCAAATTTTCCTGTCACTGAAAACACAATCAATAATGTATCTTCATCAGCCAAGCGCTCTGCATAGTCTTCATGGTGCGTGACAAAGACATTTTTATCTGTGATCGTCGCAAGCTTATAGGCAAAATATTCCGCACTAATAAAGGAAGGACCAAGACCGAATAATATGACTTTGTTGAAGTTCTTAAAAACGGAAATAAAATGATCAACGATCTCTGGATCATAGTCCTCTAAGAATTGAATTAACCGTTCAATTTCGGTAGACTTCTGTCTAACCTCAACACTTGCTTGCTGACCACTAAAATATAACTTATATTGTTTAAAATTTTCAAAACCTAATTTCCGAACGAGCTTTGACACTTTAGATGGAGAAACGTCGCACAAATCTGCAGCTTCAATAATTTTTAGTTTACTATTCTCAGCAACAGCTTCTGACAAAGTGCTATGTATTTTCTTTTCTAATTCTGTTAAATTGTCCGTCCGTAATTTTAACATTGATTTATTCCTAACCCCTTGTCGTTTGCACTATTTGCAATACGCCTTTTGTTTCAAAACGTGTTTATATAAAAAGAGTACCATATTCTAACGCAAACTTCACATGGGGCTTTTATACAACACCCACGCGTAAGGACTGTTAACCCCCTCTCACATCACCGTACGACTCGTGATTTAATGGCAGGCTTCCCGAGGCGCTGACTTCGCGATCATTGCCTTGCGCTTTTTTAGTGGTTGGCAACCTCAGTCGTCGCTATCCTTGGCGCACGCAAAAAAACAACCAGCCCTTTATCATAAAGAACTGATTGTCCATAATGTACGATCACTTATTCAGTGACCGCATTCTTTTTGGCCGCCTGATTCTTTTTAACGATGCCTCCAAAAATAACTGTCAAGATGATTGCAATCACCCCGGCAATGGCGCTAAAGATAAAGTATGCATTGTACCCGCCTGTCTCTCCATATTGCGTCATTAACCCACTCACAATGAGCGGGAGAACGATATCTGGTAAATATCCGATAAATGACACAAAACCAATGGACAGCCCTAATACGTCTTCATCAATGTCACAATCACCTAGTAGTGCCCAATACAGACCGCGAATAGAGTAAACCGCTAGACCCATGAGTAGCACCAAGATCGTAAAATACATTTTCGGTACTTCTGAAGGTAACAGTGCCATGACAAATAACACAACCGTTCCAAGGACTAACGAGATACTTAATATTTTACTCTTACCAAATTTGTCTCCTAAATAACCGCCTAGGACACCGCCAATCGGACGCATCCATAGCATCGCTACAGTCACCGTCCCCACTGTCGCTGCGGTTACACCAATATTCGTTTGTAAAAATCCGCCGACGTAATACACCGTCCAGGCGACGATATAGGACATAAAGATAATACCGCCAAGCAGCAAGACAAATTTATTGGTAAACACTTTTTTGAAAGCGGTTAAATTTGTTTGCGTTTTTTTCTGCACCTTTTCCACTTTTTCTGCATTCTCCGCTTTTTCGGCGACCGGATCATCGACTTGGACAAAGATCATAATCAATATGGCTACGACGATGAGTACGCCTGAGTACATATAGATGATCGAAACTAACGCGTCTTGTTTATCGGCCGTCGCTGTACTTGCCCCTAATACTGCCGAAAATATCGTGACCGCGATACTCGCAAGAATGGCTTCAACAACACCTTTACCACCATCTAAAATCCCAAAGAAACGACCTTCTTCTTCTTTTTTGGAGATGAGCTTTACAAGCTTCAAGTGTGCCGACCAAAACGTGAGTACGGAGAATATGCCCCAAATAATGAAGATAATGATGACGTATGGATAGCTAGGAACTTGCGCAAACCAAATGCCCGCTAATCCGACCGCCAATAAAGATATAGAAAGCAATTTCTTCGCTGAAAAACGGTCAGCCATCCAGCCGCTCGGAAAATACCCAATGACATATGCAATTCCCAATGCAGAGAGAATAATATTTAAATCCGCTAATTGGAGCCCGTACACTTCGAGGATCGTCTCTTGGTAATTCGTTCTTAAATAAATCAGTGGAAATATCGAACCACCTGCTAAAACGATTAAAGCAAATTGAAAATATCGTTTAAAGTTGCTCGCTTGCATAGACTAACCTCTTTTCTTATTGGAATATAGGATAAGAACGCTTTAAAATCTCATCCGTGTACGTTCTAACGTGCTTCACGACGGTCTCATTGACATTGTTATAAAAATCGTGGTTACTTGCATCCGGGAAAAACGTTGTTTCATTTTTAACCAATTGATCGATGGCTTCGGAAAAATCATCATAAATATTCAAATAAGTGCATGCGCTAATGGCGGCGCCTAAACAAGCAACGCTACTTGCCTTTCTTCGATGCACAGGCAAGCCAAATAAATCTGCTAAAATTTGCATGATCACATCACTCTTCGATCCACCGCCTGTGACGACGACCTCATTGATGTCCGAATCGGTTTCGTTCAACAGATCATCAATATTGTTTTTGATGTTAAAAGCAATCGCTTCTAGGATAGAGCGATACATATGAAATTTCGTGTGCCTTTGATCAAAACCGATCATTACACCTTTTCGGTAAGGGACAGCAGGACTAGAAAGCCAGTCCAACATCGTAATGAGTCCATCACTTCCTGCTGGTACTTCCTCAGCTTTCTGATTTAAATACTCTTCTTCTGAAAGGCCGACACTGGATGCCTGCGAAACTAAGTCATCGCCAAGCAATTTTTTAAACCAGCTGACCGTCCACATTCCGCGCCTAATGCCGTTAGATTCGTACACATATTTGAAAGGAATCGCTGCAAGTGTTGGGAAGAAATTGTCAGCGTTTTCATAATCACTCTCCCTTAACGTCATCGCGGAAATATACGTACCTAGTGAGATCATCATCGCTTTTTCGTCTTTAATCCCTGAACCCAACACTTCAACCGCTTTATCATTCGCGGTGGCGACAACGGGAACGTCTTCCTGCAAACCGAATTGCTGCGCAAGCTCTTGACGTAGTGAGCCTAGCTTTTCCCCTGGCTTGACGAGGTTAAAAAGCATGTCTCTCGTTAAACCATTCGCTTCCATGACACTGTCATCTTTTGACCAATCTAATGTTTCCCGATCCAACGGCCAATTGACTTCATAATTGGCAGCAGTGTCATTCATTTCGCCAGTCATTTTAAATCCTAAATAGCCAGACGTTGATGTGACATATTTCACACGATCGTCTTCGTGCACATAAGGCTTTGCTAACCTGACATCCATCCAGCTCAACACTGGCTGCGCTAGCGAACCGTCTTCCTTAAGCAAGACGCGACAGCTACGAATCGTGCAGAGCCCAATCCCCTCAATGGCCTTCCGGTCACCAGTGAAGTGAGCCAAACAATTTTCAATCGCATGATACACGCTGTCCCATAAATCGTCATCAGGATGAACGACGACGCCAGGTTTAGGCGTTAATGGGTCTCGCAATGGACAAGAACCAAATGCAACTTCGTTCCCTTCAATGTCAAACAAAATGACTTTTGTACTTTGAGAACCATTATCAATGCCCATGATATATCTTTCTTTATTCATCATTACCAGGCCTTTCTCTTTTCGATAGGAATAGAGCCTCCTCGGCATTGACGTAAGTCAATTTTCATCGATGATTAGCTTTTACACCAACACCAAGGAGACCTGTTTGAATTGGATGACTTCCTATTACTAGTCCGTCTTATTTAGCTTCTGATATATTTCTTGATTTCATTTTCTTGTGGGAAAATGGTTCCGTGGTTCATAATACCTTTCGGATCAAAGGCTTCTTTTAATTTCTCAAGCATGTAATAAGCTGATCCATGCTCCTCTTTCGTCCACTCTGAACGATATTTTCCGATCCCGTGGTGGTGACACATTGAACCGCCCAATTTCAATGTTTCTTCAATGATAATTTGGTGGATCGGATGGTGATAGGTCATCATCTCATCTTCAGGTGCACAATTGATCGTGTAGTTATAAACAAAATACATATTCGTTCCGTTCAAGTAACTGTGAGACGAATGCCCACCGAGCATTGTTAATTCGTCGGCACGGTCAAACTCATTTCGAATTCTGTTGATCACATTGTTGTAAAGTACAGGGATGGTTTCCCAATCAGCGGAAACTTCTGTCGTAAACCCATCATGTGAATTATTTTTAACCATATCTTCAATTTCTTCATCAATGCGGCTTTGCTCCCAGTTTAAGTTGTTAAACCAGTTCTCGATGTGAGCAGGGTCTACTTTTTCAATCACGTGTGCGCTATATTTTTCAACAGCTTGTTCAATCGCTTCATTCGTCGCCTTGACAATGCCTTCTGGTCCCTCTGCCATGAAAATCAAGACACATTTATCTTTATAAAAATGGCTAAAATGTTGTCTTGCATCTTCTTCGGAATACAAGCGTGCAACGGACGGTCTAAAGCCGTTTACGATAACTTCTCTTAACATTTTAGTACCAGATTCAATGTCTTTGACGAGGTAACCGTGGAACGTATTATTTTCCGGAAAGAATTTAAAGATTTTCACAGTCACTTCTGTGATGTAGCACAACGCGCCTTCGTTACCGATGGCAATGTGACGAATATCTGGGCCTCCAGAACGTCTTGGAACATTTTTGATTTTCGAAACTTGTCCTTCTGGGAACACGCATTCCAAGCCGACAACCATATCTTCAATTGCACCGTAAAGTGTGGAAAATTGACCAATGCTTCGTGTAGCGACTAAGCCACCCATTTGCGCTACTGGCTTTGATTGTGGAGAATGCCCCGTCGTATAACCGACTTTACGAAGCTCGTCTTCCAATTGCTGTAATTTCACACCTGATTGGACAGTCGCTTGCATATTGTATGTGTCAATGTCAATGATGTCATTCATCTTTGACCCGTCGATGACGAGCGTCTTGTCTTTCCAGTTTTCCAATCCGCCTTCTGTAGCTGTTTTACCGCTACGAGGGATCACATTAATATCATTTTTATTACAGAACGTTAATAGCGACTGTACTTCCTCGGTCGAATAAGGAAACACAATGGCAAGTGGTGTAGGGACGTCGAGAACATTTTTTGCTTTCGCATATTTTTTATAACGGTCAGCCGCCGCATCATACAATGCTTCAGGATTTGTAATAATTTGTTCCTCGGAAATCATGGACTTGAGTTCTTCAATCATATGTGTACTCATCTTGATTCTCCTTTGTTTATCATTGCTATATTTGTTTTATCTAACGAGATAGCCACCGTCTACCGTGAGCAAGGTACCGTTTACATAATTGGCCGCGTCAGATGCTAAAAAGACCATAGCTCCCATTAAATCAAGCACATTTCCCCATCTATTTGCCGGAATATGATCAAGCACGCGCTGATTAGTGACCGGATTTGCTCGCGTTTCCTTTGTCACGTCTGTTGCGAAATAGCCAGGCGCAATGCCGTTTACTTGAATATTGAATTGTGCCAATTCGTCACAATACGCTTTCGTGAAACCTGCCAGACCATGCTTTGTGGCTGCATACGCTGGTGACCATTGTCCACCTAAAAAAGAAAAGAGAGAGCATGTGTTAATAATTTTTCCGCTTTTTTGTGGAATCATATGTTTAGCCACTTCACTAGCCATTTCAAAAGGGGCAGTTAAGTTGACAGCAACCATTTTATCCCACTGTACACGAGTGAATTTTGTTACATCTGGTTCATTGATTCCGATCCCGGCGTTATTGAGCAAAATATCGATTTTACCAAATGTTTCAATGCACTCATCGACAATTTGTTTACAAACGCCGTCTTTCGTAATATCGCCAAGTGCTAAATGGTACCTCACGCCTTCTGCTTCAATCAGGTTTTTCGTTTCGTCATTATCCTCAGCCATACTTACTGCGAAAATGTCCGCTCCAGCTTTAGCAAGCGCAAGAGCAAACCCTTGACCTAAACCTGAATTTCCACCCGTAATCATTGCAACTTTACCCTTCAGATTAAAAAAATCCATATTAAAATCAGTTATTTTTGCTGCACCTTGACTCATCCTTACCACCCCTTCTGATGTATGAGTTTATTATTTCTTTAATTGAATCTTAATACGATACTAAACTAAAAAGCAAGCATTTTACAAGAAATTTTCCTAAATATATTTAAATAAATCGCTTACGAGGAAAATTTTCTTATAATCCTTTTGTTTTTAGAATAAACAAAATAAATAAAATGATGCTACAGCGTTTAAAAACTAGCCGTCCTAGGGTTGGTTCCGAGCCAAGATTCGAAGAGACCATTGAAGGCGAACAGACGAATGAAAAGCGAGATGAAACAAACGATCACGTCTGTGTCATATGTGAGATTCAGTTTCAAGGTGAGCACATATTTCCTCAAAGATAACTGCGTCACATGAAAAGAAACGCGGTGGCTCGCGTTCATGATGTAAACCATTGTCTCTAAAGTTCAAAGGTATTATTAACAAGATGTACAATATAAATACATAAGGTCATGACTTTTAGCATTTTAGGAGACAACAAAAACAGCGCTCACGTTAAATCGCTATGACGTAAGCGCTGCTTTAGTTGATTTATTTCATTTTCTATACACATCGCCTTATGTTTGATAAGGAAGATAGACCCTTATCTTCGTCCCCTCTCCTTCTTTACTTTCAACCTCAATTCGTCCTTTCATATGATCAACGATTGTTTTTACAATGGATAATCCTAAACCACTTCCACTGATTTCTTTCGATCGTGAAGGATCGGCACGATAAAAAGGCTCGAAAATATGCCTAGACTTTTCCTCTGGAATACCTATACCAAAATCAGTCATTTCTAATATAACTTCGCTGTCATCGGTATGAAGCGCAACTGCGATGAGACCATTTGTATTGTTATATTTAATGGCATTGGACAAAATATTATCCACGAGGCTTGTCATTAATATTGGGTTCCCTTGCATCTCAACTCGCTCAAGGTTTTGCTGCAAACGAATATTTCTCTCTTTGATTGATACTTCAGCCTGTTGAATACGGTCATGAATGAGCTCATCCAGTTGGATGTTTTGTTTATTTTCTATCTCTGGTGAAGACATCATCAGCAGCTGGTTGACAATCTCTATGAGCCTGTCAACATTTACTTTCATGACCTCTATGTTCTCCTTATACTCCTGCATCGTAGGATCCCCATCGATCTGCAAAACTTGCATGGATGATTTCATCGTCGTCAAAGGGGTTTTTAATTCGTGAGCGGCGTTGGTCGCAAAATGTTTTTGAATATCGAATGACGCTTTAAGACGAGAGAGCATTGAATTAAACGACGTCGTCAAACTCGCGACTTCATCGTTTGTTTGCGTTAGAGGAATTTGCGTATCCAAATGTTTTTCATCAATACGTTGTGTTGTTTGGCTTAAGTCCGTTAAGGGAGCTAAAGCCCTCCCCACAACGACATAAGTTAAAAATATACCAACTAAAGTAAGAATAACCATGGCCAGGATAATCTCTACCGTAAAACTACGACGTGCCTCAGTAATGATCGTTGCTTGAACGGGTTGAGCTTCAATCATCTCGCTCCTTGGTTGGTCTTCCTGCTGTCGTTCGTTATTTGCGTTTCTTTCAATATGACTGAATAATTCCTCATTGTCTTGTGAATTTTGCACTTCAAGCTGTGGGACGACAAAATGACGATCTTTCGCAATGACACTAATGGTTGTTAACCCTGCCGCAATTAATAGCAGCACCAAAGCTACGATTAGCGTAATCCTCATTCGTAATGATATTTTATTCATTAGTGGTGCCATGATTTAACTGATATCCCTTTCCACGAACATTTTTAATCATCCCTTTGACCCCAACTTTCTTTCGCAAAGAATGCATATGGACTTTGAACGAATTGGAGAATGGATCTATGTCGCTTTCCCAAACATGCTCAATCATCTCTTCGGCAGACACAAAACGATCTTTGTTTAGTGCCAAATACTGCAAAATCCCATACTCTTTATTCGTCAAATCCAATAGCTCATTGTCTATCGTCACTATTTTTGCGGCTGTATCAATGTGCAAACGACCACAAGAAATCGTCGTATCCGTTTGAATAAAAGATCGTCTTAACAGGTTCCGAATTCGCGCAGCCAGCTCTAAAAAATCAAACGGTTTTTCAAGATAGTCGTTGGCCCCTAAGTCTAACCCGTGGACTTTATCGACAACATCATTTCGCGCCGATAATATTAACACTTTGAGCTCATCATCTGTTTCTCTAATCCGTTTCAGCACATCGATTCCGTCTATTTTAGGTAAGTTAAGGTCTAATATGACTAGGTCATAACTATTGATCTCAAGAAGCTCTAGTGCTTCCTCGCCATCAAACGCTGTGTCAATCGCATATGACATTTTTTTTAGTCCATTTTTTATAATATGTGCCAGCTGTTTTTCATCTTCCACTAATAAGATTTTCACAAGGTCACCTCGTTTGCACACTGCGTAAATGAATGCGGTGTTCTTCATGATCAACATACTTTTCCATGTTATATCATCCGTGACACCGTGAGACGGCTTCCGAATACACCTTACTTCAGAACTGATTAAGCTGCACACCTAGGCGATGTGCAGCTTAATGATTTCTTGTTATTGACTCGATTTTACAGTCGCTTCATTCAATTCAACTGCTTTTATATCTGTCATCGGTTCGGAAGCTTCAATGACTTCATCATCTCCCTGTTCACTCAGTTGCCTTTGAATTAGCGTCATGTTTTCTTGAATATCACTTAATTGCAACGCCTCAGTGAGAGGGATTACTTTAATAAGCATGTCTGATGCTGTGAGCTCAATTGCTTCTGTTGCTTTCATTATGTTGGAAGCTTCAATGACTTCATCATCTCCCTGTTCACTCGGTTGCTTTTGGATTAGCGTCATGTTTTCTTGAATGTCACTGAATGGCACTGCTTTGTATAATTCAATGGCTACTTTATCTCCTGCTTCAATTGATTCCAACGTTGACACTGAAATACTTTCACCGACTTTAGATGCTTGAGCAGCATCAGCACCTTCAACAGCAACCATCGACCCACCAAACGCCATAGCACCGACCATCACAGTTGAAACAATAGATTTTAACCTCATCAAATCAACCTCCAAGTATTTTCATTAGGTAAATGACCTAATATCATCATAAATAACCCAAGGTTAGATGAAGGTTAGGTTTTGCAAATTTGAGAAAAACAACTGCTCTTTTTTATTCGGTCACTAAATAAAAAGGCTCTTATGCTAAAAGGAGACTTTTATACGACTTTATGATGCTCACGTAAAAACGCAATCGACTGCGTGATCAGCGCCTTTAAAACATCCTGATCAATATTGTCGGTATTCGTGACGTAGACGCAAGCCTTACCCGCTCGATGTTTACCTAATCGATCAAGCAAAGTCTGCCGTTTGTCATCACCTGTCGCGAAGTAGAGGCTAAAATGCTGCTTTCGTGGGGAAAAACCGACCAACATTGACTCCCCGCTATGTCCAGTCGGGTAAGTATATTGATATTTCCCAAACCCAATAATGGACGGTCCCCACATCACTGGCGGATAGCCGCTCGTCTCCGCAAAGAGCTGCAGCAGTTGATAAGACTGAGCACGCTTCCTCTCACTCAACGACAGCGATTCGATAAACTCATTGACATCCTGATCTGTCGGCTTTGTTTTTTGCTCGTACATGACGTCCCTCCTATGAGCAGCTATCGTGTAAACTCATCCATTTCAACGACAACCGCTTCATTCGTATTTTTCATGATCACATCAAAGTGTTGGTGCTAAAGGTGCATAAACAATTCGTATTGAATTCTGCGCTCATGATGAGGTTGCTTTAAATAATCAATGTCTATTCCTCTTTTAGAAACATCTCGATCACTTCTCCTGATGAACTCCGTTTAGTCTGTTCTTGCATTCGCTATTTTTTCGTGAATGGGCGCTACTTTACGTTTTTGCTTTTGATAGTTCTTTGCTTCAGCTAGTTTACATTTTCGTCTTAATGCTAATTCCTGTCGTCTAGACAGAATACGCTGTTCTTACTCATGGGAAAGTCCTACACATTCCTTGAAGTGGGAGGCTTCTGTCAGAATTTGATAGGCCAAAAGCATTTCTAAAATACCCAACCAAATAAAGTCAATATCATCCCAGTCGATAAAGCTGGTTAACTCCGTATCTGTTGTTTTAATCACGACTGCACCGATAAACCAACGGTCGTTACACTTTTTCATTTGGCTGTTCGCCACCTCAATCGTTAAACTGTCATGTTTTAAGGGCATAAAATCGGCTGGACTGATTTCTTTACTACATTCAAACGAATCCATCGTCTTCTTGCCAATGTATGAAGTAATCGTAAGCATCTTCGACTCCAATCATTTCAAATCTAAAACAATCCATTCGTATTTGTATTTAAGGGAGGAGGATCAAATGTCAAATCTTTTAATATTAACGTTCGCCTTTCTGCCTATCATTTCACTAATCATATCACTCTCCCTTCTCATCATAGGCTTAATGAAGAAAAAGAAGAAGGAAAATTATAAAAAATATTTCGTCATGTGTTTTCTATTTCTTATGATTCCTGTCTTCTTTATTCTGTTACTACTCATTCTTTGATTTTGCACTTCGATCCTATAGCACAGTAGAGCCCTACACGGTTCATTTTACGAATCTATCACGCTCCAAAAATCCGGCCCATAATCCGTATTCTCCATCAACACTTTAACATCGAAGTGAGGCAATGCTTCTCCAACTGTTAACTTGTACGTTTTGTTGTGTATCGGTGAGCCAAAGGAGAATTCGAGTTGTTTGGCGTCTAAATCAAACAATATCGAATGAACGGTTCCAAAATTTTGCTCATAATTGTGCACAGTTAATCCTTTAGGATACTCTTGTAACGTTACATCTTTTAGATGCTGCTTTGAAATCAGGTCGTTGCTGCTTAAATGGTTTTCCAAAAGACCGTAACGAACACAGGACTGTTCCAACTTTCCATTTTCCTTTCTTGCAATACTGGGAAACAGCCCATGGTTCGTTGCAATCATAAATTCTGACGTGCTATTGGTTCTTTCCACAGCCCTTTCGCCATCGTACGTTGATATTAAAGCCGCTTGACCATTGGCGTCTGTCAGAAGCAAATTCATATTCGTTCCAATCGGCATATTCTCTATATAAGAAATGCCTTCCTCAACGTTTTGACAATTCTCAAGTAAAGCTCTGACGATCACCATAAACTGTAGGCCGTTGATGATAGGCTTTTTCATTCCAGGATGCTTGCCTATAGGCATTCCGCAGGAGGCAAAGGCTACACAGAGCCCCTTTTCATTTAGGCCTTCACTGCGACCAAAATAACAAACGGAAAATCCGGTGTGGCTGTATTTCCCCTTAACCTTTGTTGTACAAAGTCTCATATCAGAAATGGTTGGTGACAAATCATAATTTCGCAGAACATACGTTTTACGATCCTTTGTTTTTGACGGTAAAACAGCACCCAGACTACATCCACCTGGTTGCAGCAAAGCTTCATCAAAGAAGTTCAGAGATCTCGGCGTAACATGCAGTGAATCTGCAAAGCCGCGTAATTCTTCGCTTAAACCTGGGCAATACTCGTTCATCATTTGTTCCATATCCTTAAACTTCGCCTCATCGATTGGCTCTTGTAATAAAACTTTATTGACTGCGTGAGGCATATTTTTTATTTCTTCTCCTTGCTTTCTGCCAATCTCATAGCTGCTACCCTCAAGAAAAGAAAAATAGGCTTGAGTTGAATGATTCATTTTTATCTCTCCCTAGTTCAGATTTTCACTTCGTATACAAAGAATAAACCCTCCAGCAGATGGAGAGTTTACCCTATATTCAAATTAATTTTGGCTGTCCTCATCGTTCTTGATGACCCGGATACATATTTTGGTGACGAACTCGGAGGGATGTTTGTTTAAGTCTGGTTGAATGTCTTTCATATTAAATTTGGACGAAACAAGCCCTATGTCGTAAATCTCGATCGCTTTTCCAACGGGGGTTAGATGCTGCTTGTTCACCCAATGGATTAATCTCTCATACCCTACACCTAATTCTGAATAAGGGCCTTTCACCGTTAAACATGCGTATGTGCCCCCTTTTAAGACCGCACAATCTTCTTTCTGGCTCGTACCTTTGATTGGTATAAGAAATTCTACATCTACCTCTTTTTGATCTAAATCTAGCTCATGAAAGATCGCCATGTGCTTTCCTGTAACTTCGAGATTAAAAGCATAAATCCGGTCAAATAACTTTTTGACGAGCTGATCAATAAATGTCACGTTGATTTTCTCACGTATCGTATAGACCAGTACTTCCTGTCGGTGTTCCATAAAACAGCTAGATACAAGAGGACCTGGAATGATAGAAGCTTCTTTTTCAATTTTTGCTTTTAACCGGCTCAGCTCTTCTATTTGTTGAGAAATCTGTTCTTTTTGATTGTTAAGCTCATCCATTTTATGTTCTAATATGCTTTGCCATTGTGTGTGATCAGGGCTCTCAATAAATTCCTTAATTGTAGCTAAGGAAAATTGACAGCTTTTTAGCAGCTTTATCTTTTTACTGATTTGAATTTTGTCATAGTTATAATACCGATAGTTTGTTACAGGATCTATATAAGAAGGATTGAGCAAACCAATTTCACTATAATAGCGTAATGTTTTCACAGGTATGTTACATATTTTAGAAAATTTTCCGATAGAGTACATTTTATGCGACCTTCGCTTTCTTAAGATAAGCGCCTTTTCTGAGAAAAACTTTTGTTCATAGACTATGACACGGATGACGTGATGTTGCTTTTTTTATGGAGAGGAAACGTGACCGTTAATGGAAGAGAAGGATTTGATCATATTCATGGGCAAGTGGTCAGATCGTTACTAAAATAATTTATTGACCTTCAGAGGGTCATTCACAAAAGTTACAGGACATCATGAAGAGGGATGTATGTATGTCTGTCGCCCATAAGCTTTGGGATCTTTCAGGACGAGCGAGCCAACGAGTGACGGCTGAAAGCGTTTGACAACAGGCTGAAGGTAGAGGCTCCCCTCTACCCATTCCTTTATTCAATAAAGAACCTGCGTTCATTTTTTTAAGGCGACCAAATGTATGTTTTCGCATAGGTTGCCATTTTAATTGATCGATTTAATTTCTTCTAAATCCGAACTGCATAGGATTTCTAAGTTAGAAAAAATCTTTTCGGGTGACCAGTCCCACCATTTTATTTTCAGTAAATGATCAATCAAGTCATCATCAAATCTTTTCTTAATGACCCGACCTGGATTTCCCCCGACAATATGGTAAGCAGGAACATCCTTCGCTACTACAGAATTTGCAGCGATCACCGCTCCATCTCCTATGTGAACACCAGGCATAATCGTCACATGTTGACCAATCCAAACATCATTGCCGACGACCGTATCCCCTTTATATGGTAGCTCGTCGAGTGATGGCGTCGCTTTTTCCCAACCATTGCCCATGATATTAAATGGATAGGTCGTTACCGAGCTCATCCGGTGATTTGCTCCATTCATAACAAATTCTACACCCTTTGCAATGGCACAAAACTTACCAATAATGAGCTGATCACCAATAACCTCATAATGATGTGTGACGTGTTCCTCAAATTTTTCTGCGCCATTCACATCATCATAATAGCTATAATCTCCTACGATAATATGAGGTCGAGTAATCGTATTCTTTATAAAACAAACACTTTTTGTTGCTGGATTGGGATAAATATCATTCGGGTTCGGACCGTATTGCATTCGTTTTTCCTCCCATTTTACGTTTTTTGAATGCCTCAGTGCCTTGCAGGCCTCATTATGAACCCTTTTCATTGCGTCTAAGGGGAAACAAAAAACCCCCATTCATTCAGAATTGGCGGCATTAAAAATAGAAGGGTACACAAAAAGAGACTAAACTCCTTTAGATCCAACTACAGAAAGCCAATCCTATTCTGAAAAACGACAATTAAAGGCATCATCAATGAAGCAGAGATTGTCTGCTAAGCACCTTAAATTGTTTGTTTTCATCAATAGGATTAATACTTCATGTAATTGGTTCACCCTTCCTCTTGTCTAAAGTTATTTCAAACTATACTTTGAATGCTATGCCATTGTCAACTGTTGGAATGACTCAATCTGAGAGTGGCGTTCCTGTAAGCTTTGCCTAGAAATCGCTCTAACTGAATCATCGCTTTTTACATACGTTCGTTCAGTAGTACCTTTCTTTCTACTCTTGAAAACCCATTATGTGACGAATGTCTGTAAAATTGTGCTCCACGCAAAACTGTATCGAACACTCTTGATTTGCATAGTGCCTTTCTCTTCGTTATGCTATTTTTGTAAATACTTGGTCATGGCTATCTCATCCTAAAATGAGGGATGAATATAAATTTCAAACAATTCCGACGTATCATCATGTGGATACTCTTAACATTCGGGGTAGGAATACTGATACTTATCCAAATCGTCAGTGGTAAAGGAATGACGGAATGGCAAGACCCCATGACACAAACTGTTTGCGTTTACTTAATTTTAGTTTTTATGTATAGCCTCGTTCTTAACGTTGTTCCAATGGTATGGAATCATTTCAAGAAAAAATGAATTGTCGTAACGAGTGCTCACTTAAGCGGACCAATGCTCCATTCAAGAAAAGTTAAAAACACATGGGGTTAACGGCATGTTCTTCCTAAGAAACGAAATTCATATTTCTGAGCAATCATAGCACAGACCGTACCGTGGCCTGTGCTACTAAGCTTATATCCGTTCTTCGTTCATTGGCTGTTATGAAGCATCCATTTCAAAACTTAAGTTTAATAACGGACCATGCTGCTGAGCCCCATAGACATCCGTTTCTCCTAAGTCACCTGCTACGCGAGGTCTTACAATCGTCGCTTTGATTGCATTTGCAGGCTCAAACTCGACGAGAGAGATCACCTGCTCAACTGGTATTTTGTATAACGAAGCAATGAGCTCTTTTGTGATCGTCTTACTTTCTTTCACCTGCGTAAAAATATGTTGATCCTTGAAGATGATATCTAGCGTTAATTCATAAGGTCCCGCGTTTTTGCTGCGAATGACACTCGCTAACTCTTTAATGTTTTTCATCGTTTTAGGCATGAATGTTCACCCCAATCAGCTGATATTCGACAGGAAAAATGTCATAAGGGTCATCTACCTCAAGTAAATGATGGACGTTGAATTGGTAAACGACTCCTGCTTGAAAGTCAGAAGGAGAATATGGAAAAGCCAAGTTTCCAGCTGTTGCAATTCGATCTGGATACCCGAAATGCAGCATGGTAGAGCGTGCAAAACTACAAACTGCATTTGCCATTTCTTCTGTATCTGCCACAGCTTCGATAATGATCCCTACTTCTGTCGGCTGAGCTTCCACTTCTGGCTCGAGCTCTTTCATGACGCCGCCTTTGCCATAAATGTTAAAAAGCAGCTCATAATGGACATCAATGGAGCTAAAATGATCGTTTACTTGCTCTCGTACTCCCGCGATAATGGCATCGAGTTGACTGATAAAAATAGGATCTCTGGCCCCTGCAATCGAAACCGTCCGGTAACCAATAGGTTTCGCTCCTTCTAATTTAACTGTATATTGTTGATCTTCAACATATTGACTACCGGATACTTTAACTACCCTGTCAGAATGCTGCTCAAATTTCGTTTCATGAAGGTCTAAATATCCCCCAGGACCAGGAAGAATATATGGGTTCGTTTTTTCATACAAAGTATGAGCAGCTACAGAGGTCGTTGTACACTTTCGATTTGGGTTTAATGGTTCAATTAAAAAGTGGTCTTGCCTCAAGTAACCCATCATGCAATCACTGCCACTGCCGGGGAGCGCAGCAATTGAAGCACATTCAAGGATTTTACCCATATGAATCGCTAAGCCTTTATCAAATCCCTCTTTAATAGCATTTGCTGAAAAAACCGTCGGATCGTACGCTCTGCCTGCAATGATGACCTCAGCCCCTTCATCAAGTGCCTTCATGATCGGTTCGACCCCAATTTGACCTACAATATGAGAACTTTGCTCGATGTCCTCAACACGAAGAGGATTGCCAGGCGGTAATACTTTTATTTTTTCTGCATTTATCTTTTCTTTTAAAACATTTTTATCCATTTGTGATTGGATTGTTGCCATCTTAAAATGAAGCTTTTTCTCATTTGCAATTTCGAGAACAATATCTACACACCATTGTAAGTGTGGTTCAGCGCCAGCTCCACCTGCTGTGCCGACGATGACAGGAATGTTTCTCTTTATCCCAGCCTCTAACATAAACGCTAAATCACGCTTGACTGCTGTGCGATCAGTAAATGACTGACCCGATCCAAGATAATAAGGGCCAGGGTCTATTGATCCTGCATCGACCGCAATCACGTGTGGGTTTTTTTCCAACCCAGCTTCAAATGATGAAGCTGGGAAACCGTAACCTAATATCGCCGTTGGTGATAATACTCTCATTTCATTCATTACGAGCACCTCCGTCTTGAATTTAATTATAAAGTCATAAGAATTTTATTTATAAGAAAACTACAAAAGTAAAGGGACAATTAATCCTGCAATTAATAGAATTAACGCACCACCTAAGCGTGATGAAATCTGCGCCAGAGGCATAAGCTCCATTCTTTTGGCCGCAGATAATACCGCGACATCACCAGTGCCTCCCATATTAGCCATACACAACCCTGCTGTGATCGAAGCTTCAATAGGATAAAATCCTACTAATCTCCCAATGGCTCCTGCTCCAATAATGGCACCAACAATAACCGCAGCTACAATCAGGATATATTGCAGTGTTAAAGCATTTAAGACTGCACTAAAATCGGTGTATGTGACTCCGACTCCTACTAGCAAAGGAAACGTCCAATTCTTAACGACAAATTGATACCATTGGCTTGCGGAGTCTTCTACGATTTGCGGGAGGAATCCAAATATTTTGGCAACCGCTACGGAGATGATCATTAACGCATATGCATGCAGAGGGATAAAGCCACTCAAGATTTGGCCAACAACGAAAAAGGCTACTGCCGCAAATAATCCCGCTCCCATCATTTTTATGTCATATTTTTTGGAACAGGCTGTTCATAATTAAAATCTTTCATTAACTGACCATTACCAGTTAAGCTCGGTCGTTTTTTCCCTAAGAGATTTAATAAACTGGCTGCAATAATTGCCATGACATTTCCTAGTGCCAGTGCAGGTACAAGTAAAGACATATAATATGAAGGGTCATTCCCTAAAAAGTCAGAGAATACTTGGGCCATAGGGACCGCACCAGCTCCTAAGCCCCCACCCATAATTGGAAGAGCGATAATCGTCATCGCATCAACTAAGCCAAACCCTATAAAAAAGCCAATGATTCCTGCCAAAGCTCCTGCTGCAACAACTGCACCGATGATTGGGACAAAATACCTTGCTCCTGCTTGAACAAGAAGCTTAGAGTTCATTCCTAAAATACTACCCGTAATCAGGGCTGCAATATAAAAATTTAGAAATCCACCATCAGCCATAAAGGTATCGACAACTGCGATCGTATTCTCGGGAAGTAGGTCAGCGTAGACTAAAAACGAAGACACAAAGATCGTTACGATAGCTCCCCCGCCTAAGTAAGATCTTATGATCGGTGTATGATCACCAAGTTTCCCTAAAATCTCTCCTAATACGATCATGATGAATAGTGCACCAATTAAACCAGAGGGTAGATTATCCGTATAAACAGCGATTAAAGCGATCAAGGAAAAAGCAATAAATATCGGCAATGGCGTGTGATACAAGAGACGCTTGTTTAAAAAGGTATTGCTAACTTGCTGAGGGTTCACCTTCGCTTCACTATTCACTTAACATTCCTCCTTAGAACATATGGTTGACTCTCAAAACAACTGAATCGGATATTGTATCCAATTATACTCGCAAAAATAAAACGCTTTCATTTTAACAAACGCTATTGGGACATGTCAGCTTAAAATCACCCCCTCATCTTTTTAAATCATGGCTTATCTACTATTCTTCGTTTTTATAAAGGTCATTAAGGATTTCCCTGTACGCGAAATATGCTCTTTAATGAGTCGGCCTGCTTTCTCTGAATCTTCAGCTTGAATGGCTAGCAGGATTTCCTTATGCTCTTGATTTGATTTTTCCATCTGCCCCTGTAGAAAGAATGGCGTATGCTGAGGATAACCATTCCATAGTGTTTGAATAAATTTTGAAAGCCTACTCCACGGACAACGTAATAATAATAGGTTATGAGATTCTTTGTTTAGCTCAACAAACTCTTCTGAGCTTTTGGTTTGATCCATTTCGCGCACTAATTCTTCGAGCCTTTTGACGTCCTCACGTGTTTTATAAGGTAAGCTTTTACGTATTGCTAAGCTTTCCATTTCTGATCTCAAAACATAATTCTCTTCAATGTCTTCTAAACTTAACTCCTTCACAAAGGCTCCGCGATAAGGCTCAACTTTCACTAACCCTTCATTTTCCAGCTGCCGCAGTGCCTCACGTATTGGCATTCTGCTAATGCCTAATTGTTTAGCTAACTGATCTTGCGTTAACTTCACACCAGGTTGTAACTCACCGCTAAAAATGGCTTTCCTTAAAGTATTACAAGTTTTTATATATAAGGAATCCTTGTCGTGTAGCTGTAACGATTTCACTATCATCACTTCCTTTTTCTTATTGGTAGTATATTGTATCCAATTTGGAATCGCAATATATTTCAGAATGTTTATCAAAATTTAAAGCAAAGAGGGATATCCCTTTGCCTCTACTAAATTATTGTTCCATTCATAACAATTTATCAAGTTATCAACTTAAATAGCTTTGTTGAACCCTTTCACTGATGCGTCTAACCTTCTTGATAAAACCGACCATATCATAGCTAACAGCAGGAGTATTATCCCACCACCCCAATATAAATGGGCAAAACCTGCCTGAAACTGTATGAATAAATAGCTCATTGCTGGACCTAAAGCTGCTCCTACATCTTGAGAGATGGCGTATACGGTAAGGAAGGACACAACATTTGTTGTTTTTGCTGTGTCTAGTGCAATTGTGTCTAGGAGTGTCGTTAAAATGGTAGCTCCAGCCATGACTAACAGCGTGATGACGATCCAGACTGCTAAAGGAAGCCTCAGCGATATCATTCCAAAGACAATTCCTGCAAACATTAATGACACAATAAACATTGGCAGTCTTCCTGTTGAGCCATCTGACCAGTGCCCAACAGCCCTGCCCAGAAAAGGTTCCCATGTCCATCTAACCGCTTGGATCGTGCCTGATAACAACGTAACACTCACTACCATATTCAAGATTGAAATACGCTCTCCATAAAAATGTGCAATCATAGCACTCAGCGTGGATGTTAATATTCCTTGATATAACATCGCTATGAGAAAACCTGAAACGATAATTGAGGCTTTATACCCCTTCTTACCAATGAAAGGTCTAGCTTTATTTGTTTCATTCTTCTTTTCAGTAGACTCATGATCGTGAGTCATATTAGCCTTGACAATGAAAGGAAGACCTAAAAGCGTGACAAAACCAAACCCAATAGCAACGGTACTCAAGCCAATTAGAGGAACTAACAAGCCTCCAATTAACATCCCTACTAAGCTTCCCGTTCGATAGAGTCCATTATATAAACCCATTGATTTTCCCCGTTTATTTTGATTGGCATATAGGGCAACAACCGATAATCCACCGATGCGGAAGAAAGACCAGGCAATCCCCCATAAAGCGCGCAGGAGTACCCAAGCGGCAAATCCTTCAAAAACGCCATAGCCAATTGTTGTAAACCCGCCTAATAAAACGGCAATAATGAGCCCAGTCTTTAACGAAATCTGTTTGTACACCCAGCCAATCAATGGATTAAAAGGCAATCTTATAAAGCGATTGATCGAAAGAAGAACACCAACTTGCCAAAGCGATTCAATACCTACACTTTGCCAATAGATGGGCAAGGCAATATACAGCATAGAATCTCCTAAGAGGCTTAAAGCTGTGACTAAGGCGACTATTGTAATCGTTTTTGAAGACATTTGCTCTTTTATAGTCACCAAGGTTCATCCTCCCAGGAATAAAATATTTATTGTTATTTGCTTAGTTCATTAAATTGTTTCAGCACGTATCTTTTTGTGATTCTAACCTGATTCATTATCAATGGTCCCCTAAAGATTTTGGGGGAAGCATAAGAGGCTCCCCCTTTTGTAAGTGTAATTAACTACAACAAGAAGACTCAGTTTCATCAAATGAATCGTTTTGATTTACGCTGCATACGCCTGTTTCAGGTAAATCAAGTTCTACTTTCTCAGCTGCATCTACATCGCCGCTTAAATATGCCGCCACTGATCTAACCTGTTCATATCCTGTAGCCATTAAGAATGTAGGCGCGCGCCCATAGCTTTTTGCTCCGACGATATATAAATTCTTTTCAGGCTGTCTCAACTCCTTTTCTCCGTGCGGACGAACAGTCCCGCAACTATGAATGTTCGGGTCAATTAATGGCGCTAAGGCTTCTACACTTTCTGTGACCGAATCGATCGCTGTACGCAGTTCATTGGTGATTGAGAAATCTGGACGGCTTCCTGTGTTTACGACAACTTCACCGACCCCCAGTGTGCTTTGCTTGCCATTCAAAGTGCCTATTAACTCAATGCCTGCTCCTGACTTTTTAACGGATTGGATACGAAAAGGGGTAATGACCTCGACTTGACCACGATCGACCAAATGATGAATTTTGCTCCCGAGCAGACCTCTTGCTTCAAGTGCGTCATTCTCTTCCCCTCCATAGGCATCTTCTACTCTTTGCCTCCTCATGACCCATACAATCTTCGTCTTGGGATGAGACTCTTTCAACCTTGCTAAATCTAATAAGGCATTAATGGCTGAATGACCTCCTCCGACTACGGCGACCTTTTTGTTCACATAGCGCTGCTTTTCTTTCCCTAAAATATGTGGAATGCCATAAAAGATTTTGTCATGAAGTGATTTCTCTTCGGCTAGCCAAATGCCACTTGAGACAGTTGGATTCGGATTCCCCCAAGTGCCCGTTGCATCGATCACAGCTTTCGCTTGAAAGGTTTGAAACTCCCCATTCGTCTCAGTATAGATAACAAATGGAACTTGTTCCCGATTTGCAGTTTTCATTTTATCGACATCTTTTCTGCCGATGGACAAAACCGTTGTATTGAGATGAATGAATGGTTTCATTTGGGGTAACCTCGACAACGGCTGCAAATATTGTTCCACCAATTCCTGACCAGTCGGTAAGCTTTCTAGATTTGGTTGCATCCAACCACTGGCATGTAATAAATCCTTAGCAGCTTTATCAACATTGTATCGCCAAGGTGAAAATAAGCGTACATGTCCCCACGATAAAATGTTCGCACCTATTTGCGCACCAGCTTCAAAAAGGACAAATGATATTCCTCTCTTTTTCAAATGGGATGCGGCTGCTAAACCGACCGGACCGCCACCTATAATGGCGACGGGTAATTCGCCTGTTTCATTCATTTTCGTACCACTTTGTGGAAAGTTGACATTTTTACTACAACACCCTTTTTCACCATGATTAAAATTTTCGTTCATCATCATTCATCCTCTTTTCTCGTTGAAATTTCAGTAAGATGCGTACTGAGAAAAAATCACAAAAAATCGATGAGTGTGAACTACAGCTACACCTATGAAAAGCGGCAGTGGCAAGGACGGCTACTTTGAATCAATAGCATCTATCACTAAAGTCGTCATGACAATAGCAATTAGCTCAATTAATTGCAATTTGCAAATAAATAACCAAGATAACTATCCCTGAATTGGTCTGCAGCACGCACTTGACTTTGACATCGCATGATTTAATAGGTCAATTGAACGGATGACTGTTTCCCTCTCAAATTCATTCATTTGCGAAAAAACCTCATTTAAAAATGAGTTCATTTGTTCATCAATGGTCGTTGCAATTTTTTTACCCTCTTCAGTGAGTGATAGAATACTAATCCGCTTGTCATCTGGATCTGGTGTTTTCTTAACTAAGTTCATTTTTATCATCGATTGAATTTGCCGGCTGAACGTAGTAATATCCGTTCCTAAAGTTTCTGCAGTCTGTTGCATAGATGGCTTATGTTGTTGATCAATTTCATAAAGAATGTGACTTTGAATAA
This sequence comes from Litoribacterium kuwaitense, assembly GCF_011058155.1. NCBI lineage: Bacteria > Bacillati > Bacillota > Bacilli > Caryophanales > Bacillaceae > Litoribacterium > Litoribacterium kuwaitense. The sequence continues at coordinate 43,759 of NZ_JAALFC010000023.1, forward strand.
GGGAAATATCGTAGCCACCAACATAGCAACAATTCTTATTGAGTAAACCAAACCGACGGGTCATCACTTGAAACATCCCACGAAGATTTTCCAACATGCTCACCTCACCCACATTTTATATAAATTACTTGTGAAATGCAAGTTATTCTTTGATCTGCGCTCCCATCTTATGTAGAGTTATATCTTAAGGAGTTGACTTTGTATGAAAAAGAAATATCCAATGACACGAGAAGGAAAACAGAAGCTTGAAGAAGAGTTGCAATATTTGAAGGAAGAAAGGCGAAAAGAATTAGATGAGCAGATAAAACAAGCGCGTAGTTTTTGTGATTTTTCGGAAGATGTTTCTTTCGGAGAAATGGTGAATGAACGAAGTGCTTTGGAAGCGCGAATGAACGTCATTGAAAATATGCTTTACAACGCCGATCTAATTACACGAGATAAAGCAACTTCAGTGATTTCGCTTGGACACTCCGTCACTTTTGTTGAACTTCCAAATGGAGAAGAAGAAACGTATACCATCGTTGGAATGACCGAGGCCGACCCAGCAAAAAATAAGATTTCAAGTGAATCTCCGATTGCCAAAAGTCTCCTTGGTCATAAAGAGAATGATATGGTGTCCATTCAAACGCCAGGTGATACAATTAAGGTGAGAATTGTCCGAGTTGATTAAACCGAGACTATGTCACAAAAAAGCATGTAAATTCAAAAAGAAGGGAGCGATCACGATCACTCCCTGTTAGCTTAAATGCTCTGTCTTATTAAGGTTATCTGACTACTCTATCAGCACTAAATTCCCAAAACTGCGATTGCTGGTCAATTACGGCTTGAACAGCACTTTCTTCGTGTGGAAATAATGTTTCTACTGGAGGACCAAAAGACTCCATAAATGGATCCTCTACCTCTGTCTGAATGCCGCTCATCGCTTCTACAATAGCCAATGAGCAGAATGGTACATATGCCGCACTGTACCCACCCTCGTGGCATAAAACTAAACGTCCATCACAGTGCCTTTCTGCTAACTTTTTCATAAATTCCGCAAATCTATAAAACCCATTCGCTGTCACCATCATTCGAGCTAGAGGATCAAAGAAGCTTGGATCTTGTCCGGCTGATACGATAATTAATTCGGGCTTGAATTGGTCAACGATTGGCTCAACAATGTTTTCAAATGCATGCATATATCCTGCATTCCCTGTGCCTGCTGGTAACGGGATATTGACATTGTACCCTTTCCCTTTTCCTTCACCACAATGTTCTACAAAACCTCGTTCTCTCGGAAATAATCGATCTTGATGAATCGAGATAAATAGCGTACTATCATCCTCGTAAAACGCCTGTTCTGTTCCATTACCATGATGTACATCCCAATCAAGCACCAAAATCCGGTCTAAATTATATTTCCTCTTTGCGTGTTTTGCTGCAATTGCAACGTTATTAAATATGCAAAAGCCCATGCCTTCTTCTGCCTCTGCGTGATGACCTGGTGGCCTCGTTAGAGCGTAGATATTTTCAACCTCGCCGTCCATTACGGCATCAACAGCTGTGATTGCTCCGCCTGCAGATAGAAGGGCAATTTCATATGATCCTCTTCCTACAATCGCAATCTGACCTGCATCGCCACCATCGGCATCACTTAATTTTTTCACTTTATCTACATAGCTAGGAATATGAAATTGTTCAACTTCTTCCCGTGTTGCCCGACGCGGTGTAATCGATTTGAGTTTAGGTGTAAACCCACTAATATCAAGTAAATTTTTAAACCTTCTCTTTGTTTCCGGGTCCTCACCGTAGGTATGACTTTGCACCCAGCCACCTGCAGCTAAATGTAAAGCCCCAGAACCGTTATCATGCCAAAAGTAACTCTCATCATAAAGAAATCCTGTTTTTTTCATTTAGCTTCCTCCTTAAAAAGATCATATCGTTATTATTGCAAGCGCTTACTTAAATGACAATTACCCAAAAGGATTATTTTTATAAAGTTATGAACAATTATAATGATCTATATTTTGTGATATAGTGAAAGAAACCTTTAATCGCTTGTAATGGAGGGTTAACCATTAGTTTATCTAAAGCTGATTATAAGAAAATAATATGCTTTATGAATAGTACTCTTCCTACTTCATCTAACACTTCTAACAAAATTCAACTTCTGCTTTCAATGCTGTTTCATTTTAATCATTCCATGTTTTGGCGAGCCGATGCACAGGGGAACATGTATAATCTAGAATTTTTTAATTTTGCTGATCATATAATTTTAGATTACACAGAAACATACAGTGATAAGGATATCATGCACCCGAAAAAACAATTATCGAAAGTCGTTAGCAGTCAGAAAAATGTGTTAACGATCAAAGAAATTACTACGCCCAATGCTTTTGTGAATTCAATATATTATCAATTTGTTCAAAAGCACCAAATGATTGATCAAATGGTCTTGTATTTTGCAAATACGTCCATTATTTATGGTGGCATTGGCTTTGCCCGCTTTCAAGGAGAGAAAGCATTTTCAGAAAAGGAGAAAGAAATACTGCAAACGCTTTCCGCGCACATTAACCATTTAGTAAACCACACACTTGTGATGGAAGAAATTGAAGCAGAGAAACTGTTTCTAAAAAAGGTGGACAATGACGAACTCGGCATTATTCAAGTAAATCATAAACTAAACATATCGTTTTATAATGTGACAGCCCAAAATATCATTCAAACCATTAACCCCAGTTCAACGGTTGAGGAATTCTTTCAAACTTCCATTAACCCAAACATACCCCTTTATTTAGCAAAAAAAGAAAGTCCTTATGATTTCCATATGGATGAATGGAAAATAAAAATAATCGCTCATGAAAAAGTTAATTCAGATCCCAGGTCTAATCAATATACAATTTACCTATATCGTCAAGGAGATAAAAACCCTGGAAGCGAGAAAAAAGCATTACTATCAAAACGAGAACTAGACATCTATCATCTCTTATTAAAAGGTTATACAAATGAACAAATCTCTGTACATCTTTCGATCAGTATAAACACTGTCAAAAAACACCTGAGAAATATGTACAATAAATTCGGCGTTTCAAGCAGAACACAATTAATATCGAAATTAGAAATGAACGAAAGCTTATAAAGCACCATTAATCACATTGTAGTGCCTGAAAAACAATCATATATAAACATACGTAGCTTTGAGAGTCTATTGCCTGCTGGTGATAGGCTTTTTGAGAATGCCGTAACCAATTGACTTTAACCTCTTTTTACAGTATGTTTATTCAGAATAATCAAACCTAAATTCGCTTTGGCTGTACCCTTAGGCGTCTGTCGCTTTCTTCGGCATTGGATCTAATGTAAATGCTTCCATAGTCAGAAAGACTTCTTAGGTAACCATTTGTAAATGGTATCAAGCTTTTGTTCATTTAAGAAAGATACATATCTTCTATTGCGAGCTGGTTTGATGAAATGTTTAACGTGAAACAGGCAGGACTGAAGAACGTTTGGAAAGATTGTAAAAATGGCGGATATGATGCACGACATCAAAGGAGGAAAGTTTGTTGGAAAATAAAACTTTTAAAATAGATTATAGTCATTATTTTTGGCAAGACGATAAAGTTAGATTTCGCTCGATCCATCCAGACGACTGGGAATCGGATTATACTGAGAAATTTGATACGCCTGCACGTCGTCTTTTAGAATGCTCGACGGAACTACCACCTACAGTGACAGATTCCAAGAAATTCACAGAGGAAAATACTGATTTTTCTTCAACGAACGGAAGAATCATGTTTACCCTTGAAAATTTAGGAGGGGAAAACGTTGGTGGTATTAACTTGAATAGTATTGATGAGAGAAATGGTACGTTTAGTATTGGCATCGTTATAGATAAAAAGCATCGCGGTCAAGGTTATGGTACGAATGCTATGAAAATTCTTTTAAAGTACGCCTTTCTTGAACGAAGACTTCATAAATTTAATGACTATGTTCTTGAAGGAAATGAAGCCTCAGCTCAAATGTTGAGAAAACTTGGGTGTCTACAAGAAGGCGTCCGTCGACAAGTTGCTTATATCAATGGACAACATATGGATTTTATTTTGTTTGGAATGACCAAAGACGAATTTATTGCAAAGGAAAAGGGAGGTAAATAATGTTACCTTCTGTATTCTATTTATAAACTTTAGATCATATCATTCTTTTGACATAAAAATGCCAAACATCATTTTTTTTGAAGCATTAAACTTCGCTAGTGCAAAAAAGCGTAAAAAAAGGTTGTGCTCAAAATCAGCACAACCTTTTTCTTAAATTACTGGCAGCATGAACGGTCTTTTTCAGTAGGTCCTTCTACTACCTCGTATCCTGCGTCTTGAATCGCACGTTGAATGTCTGCTAGTTGAATAATTTTTTCGTCAAAGGATACATCCACTTTCTCATCAGCTAGAATGACCTTAACAGATTCGACGCCATTTAGCTTACCGAGCTGGCCCTCAATTTTTTTCACGCAAGATCCGCATGACATCCCTTTTACGTTGATTAACTGCTGCATACCAATACCTTCCTCTCTTTACGTTCATGATTTTGATTAAACGAATTATTATACTATACCTAGGTAGGGTATATGATTGACTTAAAAAAATAGCTGTTATTCTTTTAAACACCTCCTTAAAGTGCATTTATTTTTTTAACATACTTACGATTTCCTGTTTGTTTTGATTAAACCCGATGAAATGCTTGACGAGCTTTCGTTGACCGAGTAATCCTTTTTTATAAAAAGCAAGCATCGGAACGACTCGAGTGCCAGATATCTTTTTTAATTCTTCCTCTAAGCTCAGATCTTTGCTTACATCTTTATCGGTATAATGGACGCTGTTTGAAGTTAGATATGTTTTAGCGTCCTGGCAATCTGAACATGTTGGTCTCGTATATAATTCAAGTTCCAGCTGATCTTTCATGCTAACCTCTCCCTTTTATTGAATCGGTGATGGTTTAAATCGTTTCAAACGTAAGGCATTGACTAATACTGAAACAGAACTTAGACTCATGGCAGCTCCAGCAAGCATCGGATTTAATAATGGACCCCCTAAGAGATAGACAACGCCCATCGCAAACGGTATGCCTAGAACGTTATAAGCAAATGCCCAAAATAAGTTTTGTTTAATATTTCTGATCGTAGACTTACTTAATTCCACAGCTGTTGGAACGTCCATTAAATCACTTCTCATTAACACAATGTCTGCAGATTCTATCGCAACATCTGTACCTGAACCAATCGCTATGCCAATATCCGCTTGGGCGAGGGCGGGTGCATCATTGATTCCATCGCCAACCATGGCCACTTTCTTACCTTCTGCTTGAAGTTTTGTCACTTCGTTTGCTTTATCTTCTGGCAATACTTCACTTAACACGCGATCGATCCCGACTTGCTTCGCAATCGCCTCGGCGGTACCTCTATTGTCCCCTGTAATCATCGCCACTTCGATTCCCATGCGATGAAGTTTTTCAATCGCTTTTACGCTATTTTCCTTGACGGTATCAGCAACTGCAATGATGCCAGCGATTTGCTGATTGATCGCAATGTACATAGGCGTTTTCCCTTGACGAGCTAACCTATCCGATGTGCTGGCTAATGTACTTAAGGAAATGTTGCGATTATCCATTAATTTTTTGTTGCCTGCGAGCAATGTTTTTCCGTTGATCGTTACTTCAATGCCATGTCCTGGGATCGCATCGAAGCTGTCTAGCTTCATCAATGCGAGTCCTTGATCTTCTGCACCTCTAACAATGGCTTCACCGAGTGGGTGCTCAGAACCTTTTTCAGCAGAGGCTGTTAATTGTAATAGTTCTTCCTCAGTGATTCCATTTACAGAGATAACGTCGGTCACTTTAGGTTTACCCTCTGTAATCGTACCTGTTTTATCAAATACAATCGTTTGCACTTTATGGGTTGTTTCAAGTGCGCCACCGCTCTTAATTAAGACGCCGTTTTCTGCTCCCTTACCCGTACCAACCATAATCGCCGTTGGCGTCGCTAAACCAAGAGCACATGGACAGGCAATCACTAGGACGGAAATGGCAATGGTTAGGGCAAAGAGACCTGTCTGTCCGGCGAAATACCACGCTATCCCAGACAGAATAGCAATGACAATAACGATTGGAACAAAATATCCTGAAATAATGTCAGCCATTTTCGCAATTGGTGCTCTAGATCCTTGGGCATCCTCTACCAGTTTAATGATTTGTGACAAAGCTGTATCTTTTCCTACTTTGGTTGCTTGATAGCTGATTGTCCCATTCTTATTCATACTTGCACCGATGACATTGTCGCCTGTATTTTTTTCAACTGGAATACTCTCACCTGTTAACATGGATTCGTCAATCGAGGTAACTCCTGCGATGACAACGCCGTCCACTGGTATTTTTTCACCAGGTTTAACAATGACGATGTCTCCTTCAACGACTTCATTAACAGAAACCTCTACTTCTATTCCATTTCTTACAACGGTTGCTTTCTTTGGGGCTAGCCCCATTAGTTTTTCAATGGCTTCGGATGTTTTACCCATGGAACGAACTTCAAGGTATTTCCCCAATGTGATGAGGGTAAGAATGACCGCTGCGGACTCATAATACAGATTTCCTGCATAACTAGAATGCCTAAACCAAATAGCGATTGTAGCTCCCGAACTGTAGACGAAGGCAGCACCCGTCCCTAACGCAACCAATGAGTCCATGTTGGGATGTCCTCGAAATAACGTCTTAAAACCAACCGAGAAAAACTTTCCACCAAAAACCATCACAGGCAACGTTAAAATGAATTGTACTAGTGAAAACCATTCAGGGTTCACCATTGGATCGATCATCTCTGGCAGTGGCAAGCCTACCATGTGCCCCATCGCAATATAGAACAATGGAATCGTGAAAACTGCTGAACCTACAAATCGTGTCCACATCGATTTTATTTTCTTCTGTTTTTTATCTTTGTCTTCATTGGTAGAGGCTGATGTTTCTCTATCTTCTTCCGCTTTATATCCTGCATTTGCTACTGCCTCTGTAATGTCTGACACAGAAACGACTGTTGGCTGATACTCAATGGTCATTTTTTCTGTCGCCAGATTGACATTAGCGCTCATTACACCTTCTAATTTCCTTGTTGCTTTTTCAATGCTTTGTACACAGGAGGCACAAGTCATCCCCGTGATTGTAAATGTTTTCTGCTCAGTAGCTGTGAACGCCTGATATCCGGCCTTATTCACAGCAGCTTGAATGTCTTCTACGGATACTTCGTTTTCATCAAAACGGATATTCAACTTTTCAGTGGCCAAGTTTACATTAGATTGTTGTACGCCAGGCAATTTCTTAGTTGCTTTTTCAACGGTCTGTACACAAGACGCACAAGTCATCCCTTCTATATTAAATGTTTGTGTTGTCATTCATTTCACCCCCTGTTGAATTGGTTTAGCTTCATATCCAACTGCCTTTATCGCTTCTGTTAAGTGATTTAATGTGTGAATGGTGGCGTCATATTTAACCGTGGCGATCTCTTTTTTTAAGTTTACTTTTGCCTTCACTACACCTTGAAGGTCTTGCAGTGCTGTCTCAATTTTATTTACACAATGAGCGCAGCTCATCCCTGTCATTTTTAAGGTTGTTTTTTCCATGATTTTTACTCCTTTTTCATGTTGCTGTTCTGTTATGTTTAGTGTCTTGTTGAACAATTGTGACACTTACACTGACCAGGAACACAACTGCACGGGACGACGTCAACGGCATCCTTTTTCTTCATTTCGAGAACTTTTTCTAGGCTTTCTATATCCTGAAAGCTTAACGTTGATTTTGAAATGAAGTCCACGATGATCTGACCAACGTCTTGATTACAGATATTAGCGAAAGTTTCATCTAAAGTACTTTTGACAAATTCATGTTCATTGATATTGGCGGAATAAATGTACTTATTGCCCTCTGTTTCTGTATGAAGCATTCCTTTTTTGACAAGTCGCCCAATAAACGTTTTGGTCGTCGCAGCTTTCCAATCCCTTTTTTGCTGTAAAACGTCTCTAATGTCTTTACTAGTTGCTTTATCTTGTGCCCATACGACACGCATAATTTCCCATTCAGCATCTGTAATTTTAGAATCTATATCCGTGTTCATCATCTCACTCCTTTTAATGTTTACAAATGTAGTCGATTTACTTAATTAAAGTTTACAAATGTAGTCGTTTTTTGTCAAGCCTATTTTCACTTTTTTTATTATTGTGCTGACATTATGATTTATGAGCGAACTACTGTTTAGAGGTTATGTGAAGAAAGTTGCGGGACCAACACAACGTTTTCTCAGCAGAAATGTACCGAGGAAAAGAGGAAGAAGGGAAAATTTGACGTGAGATGCACACGTTATTCAGACATAAAAATGCCCCCTTTAAGTAGCTAGGTTTTAATTTTGACCTGTCTGCTTAAACGGGAGCATGTCATCGTTTTAAAGCTGCTAATGATTGTAGCTTCAAAATAAAGTTGACCAAAATAATCCCTATTTTTTAGTAAATGATACTTGGAGTATTGAATTTATAGGTGCTATTCCTAACTTTCACAATCAGTATCAAAAATATGATAATTTGAAAAAATATTTGAGTTTTGAAGTCTATAGCTATTCCCTCAATCTTGAACTAAAATTAGAAGATGATAACAAACAACTTAGAGAGCAATTGAAGGTTGCTTATGCAGAGGTATATAAAAAAGTTTAGTTTATGGTAAGAATGGTGCTCTCCATCCCTGCTTGTTCAACAAACGGGCCATTTTCTGAAGTAAGAAAGGAAATGAGACGGTACATCTTGAATTTAAAGTCATGTCAATAAAGGGCAGTTAAGTTGAAGAAGGACGTTCTCTCATATAAAGAATAGTTGATAGGTGGGTGTAAAAATTGAAGAGAAGAACAACCATAGATTTTGATAGCTTGATTTCACACCTGGAAGAGACGCAAAGGTCCATATCCTCGTCTGCGGTGGCTTCTGTAATAATGCAAGGTGGAGAAATTGTGTGGGAGTGGTACTCGGGATACCACAGTTATCGATCTGGAGCAAAAAAAGTTGATGTGAATTCACAATTTAACGTAGCATCATGTAGGAAAACCTACATAGCTTTTGCTGTTGCATATGCTTTATTTCATGGGAAAATAAACAGTATTGATGACAAAGTTGATGATTACATACAAGGTTTGAACGGAATCAAAAGTGTAACGATTAGACACCTTCTCACCCATTGTCATGGTCTTCAAGAACAAGACGGAAAAATCGTTCAACTCTTTTCCCCGGGTACTAACTGGAAATACAACAATACAGGGATTAACCTTTTGATAAAAATTGTGGAACGTACGACTAACAAAACAATATCAGAAATCTTGCAGGAGAATGCTTTTAATCCTATGGGATTCACAGGAACAGGGTGGAGGACTCAAAAGGAAGAAAATTTGATTTTCAATGTACATGAGGATACAGACATTTTAGGACCCAACGACAGTTCAAGAGGGGATCAAAGTAATCTGTTTACGAGCGCTCGAGAGTTCGCCTTTTGGGGAAATTTATATTTGAATAAAGGGAAATTCAATGGACATCAACTGTTATCTGCTTCTTTGTTCGACCAAATAACGACTATACAGAGTCCAGAGAGTTTACCCAGTAACTTGCCAACACAAGGTTACTTGTGGTGGGTACAAGGTGACAATAATTCTCCAATGAGTGAAATTGGAGGACGGGTTCCCCTTAGTTCATTTCAAGTATTAGGCTACACAGGATGTGCCTGCTTAGTAATCCCTGCTTATAATGTGGTTTCTGTTAGGATGCTAAATCAAACGGGACAAGATCAACATCCTGATTTTAATTACTTAACTGAAATACGGCAGTTTGGTGATGTGGTCAAAACTTTGTTTACAGGCTGAATTTCTTGAACGGGGCAGTATCGCCGTAACACAGGTGTTGTAGAACGGTATACCACAATCGGGCGCGATTGCGGAAAAAGTAGTAAAGAGTTATACATATTATACATGACTAATATGTATAACTCTTTATTTTTATGACTTTTTACGATTCAGGTCTTGATAAATTTCAAAAGTTTGATCATTGTATGTCACTAACAACTGTACAGATTTACTGTTATAATTCATAGAGTTTTGCCAACATAACCTTCGTAAAGTATGCTCATAATGATTTCATCAGAATATTCGTTCTTCATATGGAGGATTGCCTTAATACTCTTTCTTTTTTGAACCCAGCTTTTTCGTAAGATTTTATACCACGAACGTTATGAGAGAAAACTTGCAGCTCTAATCGATTCAGATGTAACTCTTCAAAAGTAAATCTTTGAGCAAGTTTAGCAGCCTCAGTACCATAACCTTTTCCATAATTATTCTTGCTATGCAAAGCTATTCGGAACATCGCTTTTTATTTTCTAGATCTATTTCACTAATCGCTAAGTCACCTATCATTTGACCGTTCTCTACCAAACAAATAGCAAGATCATGGCGGGTTGAATCTTCGATGAATTTTTTATATGCTTTGCGAACCTCTTCCTTAGTTAACACCTTTCGAGTGCCAGTCATATATAGTCCTTCTTCATCCTGAAAACTCATAGATATACCTTCTATATCATTTTCGTTAATTGGCCTTAAATATACAGATTTTCCCCTGATCATATAAAAACCCCCTCAAATGTGATTGCCTACATGACAGACACTTATAAACTTCATTTCTTATTTAAAGGGATTTTATAAAATAATGATATACATAAAACAGTTAAGAAATGTAAGGTGGCAAAGCCAATTTTATAAAAATGACTTCCTAGGCAAATGATGAAATTCGCCCCATGCAAAGTTTTGCCATTTCAAAAATTGGCTTTGCATGGGTTAATTCCGAATCTAGCAATCGATCATGTTTGAACACTGAAATCCCTCCTCACTCATTCACTTATCTATCAATAGTGTATAATAATTTAATCATATTTGCAGTGTTTCAAAGTTTTGTTAATAGAAAAACACACGATGGATTACTATTTTGTAATCGTTAACGTGTGTTTTTCAAACAATTCATTGTCACTCAGCTCAAGATCTATCCAAAACCGCTCCCTACTCCACGGTCACGCTCTTCGCTAAGTTCCTCGGCTTATCGACGTCGCAGCCTCTGTGGAGGGCGGCGTAGTAGGCGAGGAGCTGGAATGGGACGACGCTGGCGAGTGGGCTGTAGTGCGGATGCACTTCGGGCAGCACGTGGGCGTCGTTCGTTGTGGCGAGGTCGTGGGTGACGATTGTGCACGTGTGGGCTCCGCGGGCGGCGACTTCCTGTAAGTTGCCGCGCAGGTGACCTGCGACGTGCGGTTGGCTGATGAGACCGAACACAGGTGTTCCATCTTCAATTAAGGCAATGGTTCCGTGCTTTAGCTCTCCGGCGGCGAAGCCTTCCGCTTGAATATAAGAGATTTCCTTGAGCTTTAGGGCGGCTTCCATGACGACGTAGTAGTCGACGGCACGGCCGATAAAGAAGGCGTTTCTCGTGTCGGACAGGTAGTCACGGGCCATTTGCTCGTAGTCATCTTTCTCATCGCACAGCACTTCCATCGCATTGGCGACGATGGCAAGCTCTTTCAGTGGGTCAAAGTCGAGCGTTGCGCCTTTCCCTTGGGCGACGTCTACTGCCAAAATGGAGAGCAGTGCGATTTGAGCGGTATAGGCTTTTGTTGATGCGACAGCGATCTCAGGACCTGCGTGGAGCAGCAGCGTGTGATCAGCTTCGCGCGACAGCGTTGAGCCTGGTGAATTCGTAATGGTGAGCGTTGAGTGGCCGAGCTGCTTGACGTCGACGAGGACGCTGCGGCAGTCTGCGGTTTCTCCGCTCTGTGAAATAAATACAAACAGCGGGCGTTCAGACAGGAGTGGCCTGTTATAGCTAAACTCGCTTGCGATATGGACTTCGGTCGGTACTCCGGCAATATTTTCTAAAAACTGCTTCCCAACCAAGCCGGCATGCCAGCTCGTGCCACAGGCGACAATATAGAGACGATCTGCCAATTTGACGGCTTGGCGCACGCCTTCGTCGACCTTCAGCCGTCCGGCGTCGTCTTGGTAGTGCTGGATAATGCGGCGCATGACGAGCGGCTGTTCATCAATTTCCTTTAGCATAAAATGAGGATACGTGCCTTTTTCGATATCCGTCGCATCCAGCTCTGCGGTGTAGGGCGCTCTTGACACAGGAGTGCCGTCGAGGGCTGAAATGTTGACCTCACCCTTCGTAAGAATGACGACCTCCCCGTCCATCATTTCCACGTATTGATCGGTTAAGGCGAGTGTCGCCATGGCGTCGCTTGCAACGACGTTGCCATGCGAACTAAGCCCAATGAGCAGCGGGCTTTTTTGTTTGGCGACGAGAATGCGCTCAGGGGCTTCCTTGTCTAACAAACCGATTGCGTAGGAGCCTTGTAACAAGCCGAGTGTCTTCCGGAACGCAGTCTCGGCAGACAGACCTTCACTGGCAAACTGCTCGATGAGTTGAACAATGACTTCTGTATCTGTCTCACTTTTCATGCCGACATCGAGTAAATAGGCTTCTTTGAGCTCTTGATCGTTTTCGATGACACCGTTATGCACAAGGGTAAAGCGGCCTGATGTGCTTTGGTGAGGGTGGGCATTTTCCTGACTTGGCACACCGTGGGTCGCCCACCGTGTGTGTCCGATGCCTGTCGTACCTTCTGCTTCTTCGGCGACAGCCCCTCGCAGCTTCGCAATCCGTCCTTTTTCCTTGTATACTTCAACATTTGTAGCGTTCATCAGAGCGATGCCTGCTGAATCGTAGCCTCTGTACTCCAGCCGCTCCAAACCGTTCAATAAGATGTCTTTTGCTTGCTCTGTTCCGATATATCCTACAATTCCGCACATACGCTTTCATCCTCCCAAAATTGGCGGGGGCGATGAAAGCGGGAAGCTTCTCGCCCCCGCTGTTTGTGTCTTATGAAAGCTGATCATTTATGCTTTTGGACAAAAGTCGCCTTTTTGGTTTACGCATAAATATAACGACCGACGCTTTTCGCGGCCGGGAGGCATCCGCCGATACGCTCGATAAACCTCCTCCTCGTCAACTAAACATCGCTTGTTTAGTCCAGGCGCTATCAATTTAAAAACCTCACGATCCTCACTTTCTATTCTTGAATGAAGCCATCATACACCGGCAAAGGATTTCTCGTCAATCCTCTGCCGCCATCTGATGTACTTGGATATCTTTATGCATGGATCAACATTTTTGTGAAGGCTCGTCGATTATGCCTTGATCCCGATTTCTTCCATAACGACATCAACAACGCGTTTCACGTAAGCCTCGCACTCTTCTTCCGTCGGCGCTTCAGCCATCACGCGAACGAGCGGCTCTGTTCCTGACGGTCGCACGAGAATACGTCCATCATCGCCCATATCCTTTTGTACAGCTTCGATCGCTTCTAGAATGCGCTGATTTGTATTCACACTGTTTTTATCAATCACTCTTACATTGACTAGGCTTTGCGGGAACTTTTCCATCCCTGCTGTGAGCTCAGAGAGCGGCTTTCCAGTCGATTTTAAAATATTTACGAGCTGTAGCGCACTTAACAGACCATCTCCGGTCGTATTGTAATCTAAGAAAATGATATGACCCGACTGCTCACCGCCAAGGTTGTAGCCGTTCTTGCGCATTTCCTCCATGACGTAGCGGTCGCCGACAGACGTCTTCACACTGCCAATGCCATCCTCTTCAAGCGCTTTGTAAAAGCCAATATTACTCATGATGGTGCTGACAACTGTGTTATTTTTGAGACGGTTTTCCTCGTGTAATGCTTTAGCACAAACGTACAAAATATAGTCACCGTCAATGACGCGTCCTTTTTCGTCAACTGCAATCAGACGATCGCCATCGCCGTCAAATGCTAGACCGATATCTGCACCCTTCTCCTGTACGACTTCCGCTAAAGCCTCTGGGTGTGTTGAGCCGACACCATCATTAATGTTCAGTCCATTTGGCGAGGCTCCAATCGACGTGATATCGGCATCTAAGTCAGCAAAAAGGTGCGAAGCGAGCGAAGAGGTCGCCCCATGTGCACAATCAAGGGCAATATGTAAACCAGTAAAATCTTCGTCGACCGTCTGCTTTAAGTATTGTAAATACTTTTGTACCCCTTCAAAGTATTCGGTCACTTGACCAACGTCAGCACCCGTCGGTCGAGGTAACTCATCCGTTTCTGCATCCATCAGTGCCTCGATTTCGGCTTCTTGTGCATCAAGCAGTTTAAAGCCGTCTGGTCCGAAAAACTTAATGCCATTATCCTCAACAGGGTTGTGTGATGCTGAAATCATCGCTCCTGCTTGCGCACCCATCGCTTTCGTTAAATAAGCCACACCAGGTGTTGAAATAACGCCAATTCGCATGACTTCAATACCGATGGAGAGCAAGCCTGAGACGAGCGCACTTTCGAGCATTTCTCCAGAGATTCGTGTATCGCGACCAATGAGTACTTTCGGCTTTGCGCTATCCTTCGTTAAAACAAACCCGGCACAACGACCGATTTTGAAGGCGAGCTCAGGTGTCAGTTCACCATTGGCAACACCTCGCACTCCATCTGTTCCAAAATATTTACCCATGTATAAAATCGCTCCTTCATTTTTTTCAACGATCTTTCGATTAGGCGGATTCTTCCGTATTTTGCTCAGTTTGTTCCTCTGCCGTTTCAGCGTCTTCAGGCGGAGGCGATTCTTCTTGCGCCTGCTCCGGTTCTTGTTCTGTATCACCTATATTCACGGTAGCTGTTTCATGTGACAAAGAGAAAGTGACCCCATCCATCTCGGTCACTTCAAGAGGCACGTCATGCGCTCCTGGAGCCAAGTCGGCTAGATCCATCAGCACTGTGACATCTTCCTTCGTTAAAGAAGCCAGGATATCTTGGGCGCCTGCTGCGGTGACGGTGACAACGCCCCCTTCCGGAGAGGAAAATGTCACGTTCTCTCCTTCAGGGGCATTTTCCGTTTGTATCGCCACATCTTCCAGCTCAACCGTTGATTCGGAGACTTCTTCAACAGTGACTTCAACGTCGACGGTTTCTTCCTCAGCGGTGATGCCCTCTGGCAAGGCTAGTCCAGCTTCAATCGTTTCTGAAGCATCCAGTCCGTCGATATTTACGCCTTCGGTCTGGATGCGATCAATCGTATCAAGCAGTTCTTTTGCTCCTGAGACCGTCACCTGCTCAGGCACAGGTGTCATATCAGTGACTTGAAAGCCCTCTGCCGCTTCACCGCTACCTACAGCTTCAATCGAAACCGTTTTTTCCGGACTAGCGACAGGCACAGTGACATCAATGGTCGATGGTTCTACGGTGACATCCAGTTCGTTTCCGCGTCCGTCATACACCTTGACGAGCGAGCTCGTATCTACGTCTTCAGAAACACCTGTCAAATCGACGAGCGTTTTGACGAGAGCAATTTGCTCAATCTCACTTTGTGGTCCAGTAACGCGTACAGCCTCTGGTTTCAAAATCGCATCCCCAGCGCTGTATCCTTCAGCCATCGCTTGCTCATTAATATAGTCGACGCTCACCTGGTATACATTTGATACCTTAGGTTCAATCGTTACTTCAATTTGAGCCGGATCGACAGACACATCGAGGCGACTCGAAAAGCCCGAGTGTTGAACATCGACTAAATGAGTCCCTGGGGCTAAATCGGTCACATCGACAAACACTTCAAAGTCGCGCTGATTTAACGTCGCACGGATGACACTCGTCGGTCCTTCAATATAAACGTCAGCGGTTTGTGCTTCGTCAGAGACGACATACTGCTCGCCATCGGAATGAGTTGCGATCGGCACACTAATCTCTTCACTTTCCGATACCCTCGGCAATACGTTATCGTTGTTATTCTCGCCCGGTGTTGTTTCAGTGGTGACAATTAAATACAGGAGTACAGCGAGAAACAGAGCAACAATTTTGACAAACCAAGGCGTGTTCATCATTTTATCCATTTTTCCGCCCCCTCCACTGCCACTTCGACGTAGTAGATGCCTTTTGCTGCATCATCGTCTCTTCCGTCAGTTTCTCCTTCAAGGCGTCGATGGTTAGATCTCTATGAAGTTCGCCATTTTTCGTTAAACTCACCTGTCCTGTCTCTTCAGATACAACAATTGTCAAGCAGTCAGTCACTTCACTAATCCCAAGAGCGGCACGGTGTCGTGTCCCCAGCTCCTTTGTGATGAACGGGCTTTCCGACAATGGTAAATAACAAGCCGCAGCCATAATCTCCTGCTGCCGAATAATGACCGCACCATCATGTAACGGTGTATTTGGAATAAATAAATTGATCAGAAGTTCCGATGTAAGCTGCGCATTCATTGTGATGCCTGTTTCTATATAATCATTTAAGCCCGTTTCCCTTTCAATGGAAATTAACGCACCAATGCGACGTTTAGCCATGTATTGAATCGCCTTACCAAGCGCTTCAATCGCTTCCTGCTGAGCTTCTTCTTCATTCGATGACGTCCGTGAAAAGAATCTTCCTCGCCCAAGCTGTTCAAGGGCTCGCCTAAGCTCAGGCTGAAAGATAATAATCACGGCTAAAAAGCCCCACGTGACCGCTTCTCCCATTAACCATTCCAGTGTCCGCAATCCAAAATAGCTACTAATAAACCAGACACCAAAGATTACAACAATGCCTTTAATCAGCTGAACAGCTTTCGTTCCACGGATCAACATGATTAATTTATAGACAACATACCAGACAACGAGAATGTCAATGATGGTCGTTATATATTCAATCCAAGGGAGTTCTTCAAAGTTCATCCCCCACACTTCCTTCAGTCAAAGAAAATTCAAGCTAATTAACGTTGATAATTCATGACGAAATAACAGTCTCATTATATCACAGATTAAACGTTGGACCTGCACATGTAAATGAATCAAACACAATGTTTTTTATATAACGTTCGCGCATGTGTTTTTCTAGAGTCCGTCTTTTTTACAGATTGCCCTAAATCACAATCTTGAACTACCCCCACTTAACACTCTTACAAGCTGTTTGAAGTAGGAGATTCCTAAGAACACCAGCGTAACCGCCAGTTATTGATTAGGCTATCCCCGTAGTTCCTACGGTTAGAAGCCTTATCGCTTCGT
Organism: Litoribacterium kuwaitense; assembly: GCF_011058155.1. Lineage (NCBI taxonomy): Bacteria > Bacillati > Bacillota > Bacilli > Caryophanales > Bacillaceae > Litoribacterium > Litoribacterium kuwaitense. The sequence continues at coordinate 60,892 of NZ_JAALFC010000023.1, forward strand.
TTTTAAGATTT
>NZ_JAALFC010000024.1 GCF_011058155.1 Litoribacterium kuwaitense
AAAAGCTCGTTTCACTGATTGAACAACATGAAGATACGGATACGAGCATTCAAATTATTTTAGAGCCTGATTTAATTCAGCGGAAGACGACAGGGATCTCTGCAGACATAAAAAACTGATCGTGGCAGTCTCTTCTCAGTCATTGGCGGCTCGCTTCAGTCTTTATAAAACGGTGTAGAAAGGAGGGGCGTTTTCATGAGTGACTTTTCGGAATTAAAAGACAAGAAAGTGTTAGTGACTGGCGGAAGTAAAGGGATTGGGAAGGACATCGCGCTCGCTTTTGCAAAACATGGTGCGAGCGTAGTCATATCGGGGCGGAACGAACCTGTACTATCTGAGACCGTTCAACAATTAAAACTACATCACGAAAATTGTTTCTATGTGACAGCTGATATGCAAAAAGTAGCGGACATCTATGCCATGGTCGATCATGCTGCTCACACGATGGGGGGATTAGACATCGTCGTGAACAATGCCGGTGTGAACATTCCGAAGCCGGCGACCGAAGTGACAGAGGACGACTGGGACACCATTCTCGATACGAATTTAAAAGGGAGCTTCTTCTGCTCGCAACGGGCTGGACAATATATGATTCCGCAAAAACAAGGAAAAATCATTAATATTGTTTCACAAATGGCATTTGTCGGCTACGTAAAGCGCGCCGCCTATTGTTCGAGCAAAGGAGGAGCTGTCCAGCTTACGAAGGCGCTAGCGGTAGAATGGGCGCCATATCAGGTTAAAGTGAACGCTGTTGCCCCTACATTTATTGAGACGGAGCTCACGGCAAACATGTTTGCCGATGACGACTTTTACCAAGATGTGTTACATCGAATACCGCTCGGTAAGTTGGCGCAGCCTTCAGATGTTACCGGTGCTGTGATTTTTCTCGCATCTGACATGGCGAATTTTATCACCGGAGAAACGATTAAAGTCGACGGTGGATGGACGGCTATTTAAGAATAGACGCTTGTCATTATTATTGAATGCGGATTCAAGTAATTCAATGGAAGGAGATATACAATGGTTGAAGAGCCTCGAAACGAAGAAAAACAAGAAACAGGTACACTGACGCAGACTGTGAATCAAGACGATAAAGTTTTCTATGGTGATGCAAAACAAGTCAATCGTTTAGGGTACGCGGACTATAACGAGTTTTCCAAAAATACCGCCCGCAAACAGAGCTTGCAAGGCTTTGACGATGACTATTTAGATTTTGTTGATTACATTATTAAAATTACGCATCGGATTTGGGAAGAGAAAGCGATTGGTTTGATTTATCAAACGTATCATAATGACGTCATCATGCATGCTGGTTCAACAAATATTCAAGGTGTGAATGAAGTCGTATCAGGAACGTTGCAAACGCTCCACGCTTTTCCAGATCGAACGTTAATTGCTGAAAATGTCATCTGGTCTGGGAATGATCAAGAAGGATTTCTTTCTTCGCACCGGATTATGTCAAACGCAACAAATTTAGGCGATTCAAGCTTCGGATCGGCGACAGGCAGACGAGCGTCGTTCAGAACCGTTGCCGACTGCTTCGTCCATTCGAATCGCATCGTTGAAGAATGGCTTGTCCGTGACAATTTACACCTCGTTCAGCAGCTCGGCTTTGACCCTGTTGTCATTGCCAAACAGCTTGCCAAGCAAGGGGAGAATAAAGCATCGTTGCAATCCCATTTTGGAGCCAGTCAAACGATGAGAGGACAGTTAGAGCCTGAATTGTACGTATCTCAAGCGACTAGCTTTGACATCGGTGATTTCATCCTGGAGATGTACAACAAAGTGTGGGATTGGCGCTTATTTAATCATGTTAAAGACTTTTACACCGATCACGCGGTCGTTCACTATATTTGTGATAAAGATTTGGTCGGTGCGGAGCAAATTCAAGGGATGCTTATCAGCTTGTTTGCGTCCTTCCCGAGAGCAAAGTTTACAGTTGATCGGGTGACCTGCAACGAAGGTGTCACTCATGATGAATGGGATGTTGCTGTACGCTGGCGCTTGCAAGGGCTCCATGAAGGGATTGGCTATTTTGGTCAGCCGAGCAAACAGCCGGTGGAGATTCTCGGTATTTCTCATTTGAAAGTTCGTGGCGAGCGGATTGTCGAAGAATGGATCACGTTTGATGGACTGGATGTCTTAAGGCAAATCTATCTAGGGATCAGTGAAGGCGAGGACGACGTTACAGAGCAATGCGTGCATGATGACTAGGTTCATGCACGGGCTTACACATTTTTGAATGCGCATTCAAAGATAAGGAGGAACCCTTTTTGAACACACACACGCTACAAAAACAGCCGGTCAAAGATGTTTCATTTCATGATTTTTTGATGCCTGGACATTTTCGTTTTGGTGTTGATGCGTTTTACACCTTGGCTGATGAAGTGCAAAAACTAAAGGTGAAGAAGCTTGTCGTTGTCAGTGATAAGGGGCTCGAGCGCGTCGGCGTCGTTCAACGAGTTCTTGATTTACTGGAACCCCTCGGTATCGAGATGAGCACCTTTACCGACATTTCCGGAGAACCGACGTTTCGTCTGTTGAAAAAAGCTGTGCAGTTTGTGAAGCAGGAAGAAAGTGAGCTTGTGATAGGGATTGGCGGCGGGAGCGCGCTTGATGTTGCGAAGGCGACTGCCGCGCTCGTTGACAAAACAGACGTAGAACCATTCATCAGTGGCGAGCAGACGATTGCGTCGCGAAACGTCCATTGTATCTTACTGCCGACGACTTCCGGTACGGGATCAGAAGTGACGATGAATGCCATTTTCGGAGATGAAGACCAGGCATTAAAGCGAGGCATCGTGAGCCCGAGCTTCCTTCCCGACCTTGCGATCATCGACCCTGCCCTGACGGTATCTTGCCCGCCGCGGGTGACGGCGGCTTCTGGTGTAGACGCTTTTACGCATGCCATCGAATCTTATATTGCTGTGAAAGCGACGCCGCTTACAAAAATCTATGCCGAACAAGCGATGAAGCTCTTTGCGGCAAATATTACGAAAGCCGTCCATCACGGGAAAAATGTAAATGCGAGAGTCGGGATGAGCTGGGTCAGTGCGTTGGCGGGCGTCTCGCTAGCAAATGCCGGTGTCGGCGCGGTTCATGCCCTTGCTTATCCACTTGGTGGTCAATATCACATTGAACATGGTGTCGCTAACGCATTGCTTATGCCATATGTGTTTGAAGTGACTGGCACAACGTGTACCCAAGAGATGGTCGATGTGGCAGGCTATGTGTCTCTTGGCAACTATACGGAGCGACCTCATGAGGCGCTTCATGCGGTTGTTGGCTATTTGTATGACTTACTGATAACACTCGACCTGCCGACATCACTCCAGGAGCTAGGGATTCAAAATGCAGATTTACCGGCTTTAGCGCAGCAAGCTGCAACGGTCGAACGTCTCTTAGCGAATACCCCTTATCGCTTGACAGAAGAAAAGATACTCCACATCTATGAAAAAGCTTATCAAGGAAAACTGCAAAGAGGGTGAGTGTAATGTTAAAAAAACTCGAAGAAAAGAAGCTGTACATTGGCGGAAGTTGGCAGGAAGCGAGCGATTACTACGAATTAAAATCACCGTATAACGGTGACGCTCTTGCTCGCGTGCCGCTCGCAAACGAAAGCGAAGTCGAAGCGGCGCTGGCTCGCGCTGAGGAAGGTGCGCAAACGATTCGCGATATGACGGCACTGGAACGATCCGTCATTTTAGAAAAGGTCGCACACTTATTTGAAGAAAGAGCGGAGGAAGCAGCCCTCATCTTAGCTAAAGAGTGCGCAAAACCGTTAAAGGCAGCGCGCGGTGAAATCGTCCGGACGATCGAAACATACAAGTTCGCGGCTGAAGAGGCGAAGCGCATCCACGGGGAGACGATACCAATGGATGCGGCGAAAAGTGGGAAAGACCGTTTTGCTTACACGATCCGCGAACCATTAGGCATTATCGCAGCGATCACGCCGTTTAATTTCCCGTTTAACCTTGTGGCCCATAAGCTCGGTCCGGCGATCGCCGCTGGGAATGCCGTTGTCTTAAAGCCAGCAAATCAAACGCCATTAAGTGCCTTATTCACGGCTGAGCTTTTTGAACAAGCCGGACTTCCGGACGGGGTGTTAAATGTTGTCACTGGGAAAGGGAGTGTCATTGGTGACATCTTAGTCAAAGACCCACGCGTGAAAATGGTGACCTTTACAGGCAGCGTCGACGTCGGTGCAGGGATCCGCGAAAAGGCGGGACTCAAAAAGGTCACGTTGGAATTAGGTTCAAACTCTGCGGTTATTATTGACAGTACCGACGATATCGACGCTGTCGTCGCACGTTCTGTCGAAGGTGCCTTTAGCTTCGCCGGCCAAGTGTGTATTTCGGTCCAACGCATCTATGTGCAAGAAGACTTATACGAAACATTTGTAAACAAATTCATCGAAAGGGCGAAAGATCTTGTGATTGGTGATCCGATGGCGGAAGAGACGGATGTGTCGGCATTAATTAACGAACGAGAAGCAGAAAGGGTGGAACAGTGGCTTCGTGAAGCTGTCGAAGCAGGAGCGGCCATCACCTATGGTGGAAAGCGCGAAGGGGGCGTTTTACAGCCGACTGTCATCACCGACGCACCAGCCAATGCGTCGGTCAACTGCCAAGAAGCGTTTGCCCCCATCGTCACAATCACGCCATATACAACGCTCGATAAGGCGATTGCTGCTGTCAACGACTCACAATATGGACTGCAAGCAGGGATTTATACGACATCGATTCACAGCGCGTTTGCTGCTGTCAACCAAATCAACGTAGGCGGGGTCATGGTGAACGATGTTCCGACGTTCCGTGTCGATCAAATGCCGTATGGGGGAGTTAAAAACAGTGGCACAGGCCGGGAAGGGATTAAATATTCTGTGGAGGAAATGACCGAGCTCAAGCTCGTTACATTTAAATTATAAATTTTATAAAAACATCATAAGTAAAGGAGCATGAACATGCAAACTCAACAACCAAAAGTTAAAAAAGTCGTTACAAATGAAGAAATGGAAAATAACTGGATTGTTCGTTTTGACGAACTGAAAGGCAAAGCGATTCCGCTCATGTTTATTGACAGCATTTTACCGGGGCATCAGCGCTTAAACTATGCCCTCATTGGTGATACAGCCAGTGAAAACGATAAATACTCACCGGAAATTACCGAGCCGCACGGCTTTCAGATTGGGATGGTGAAAGCACCCCCAGGAAACGGTCCAGCGTACCATACACACGATTATATCGAAGCGTTTCTCCCACTGACGGGAAAATGGCGCTTTTATTGGGGGAACAGTGCAGACGAAATCGAAGGTGAAACGATCATTGAACAATGGGATATGATTTCTTTACCACCTGGCTTATGGCGAGGCTTTGAAAATGTGAGCGATGAGGATGCGTGGGCGTTTGCTGTCCTTGAGCAGCATGAAGTGTTCGAAGGAAAGGACCCATACTGGGCGCCTGAAGTCATTCGGAAAGCGGCGGAACATGGCTTCCATGCGAATGACACAGGAAAAATGATCAAGCCCGAGAATTTCGAAGAATTAGAAAAGCAAATGGCAGAAAAGCTGCGAGCTGGCGAAAAATAATGGCAAAAGACGCTTTAATCTTACTTCCGGGAACGTTATGTGACGAGCGGCTTTGGGCGCACCAGACCGAATCACTAGCGGATATCGCCAATGTCACCATCGGCGATGTAACGAAAGATGATTCCGTTAAAGAGATGGCACAAACGATTCTAAAGCAGGCACCGGAACACTTTGCACTCGCCGGGCTGTCCCTAGGCGGAATTGTCGCTATGGAAGTCGTTCATCAAGCGCCAGAACGAGTGACGAAGCTCGCGCTGCTCAATGCCAACCCGTATGGACCAAAGCCCGAACAAAAGCAGGCTTGGGATCAATGGTTACGGATGGTGGAAGAAGGGCGATTTAGTGAAATCACTGAAAACCACCTTCTCCCACAATTAATCCACCCTGAGCGCCAAAGCAATCCACAATTGACGTCAACCATTATGGATATGGCTGAACAGATCGGTCCTGAAGCGTATGTCCGACAACTACGTGCTGTTGCCACTCGCACAGATGCACGAGAACGCTTGCGACAAATCAAGTGCCCGACCCTTCTTCTCGTCGGGCGCGATGATCCGGTGTGCCCAGTACAACTTCACGAGGAGATGGCAGAGCTCATACCGCATTCGACCCTTGAAGTAATTGAACATTGCGGTCATTTAAGCACGATGGAATGCCCTGAGGCTGTGACATCAGCGTTGCAAAATTGGTTGCGTTCAGCAAATGAAGCTTAGGAAAGGGCGAGGGTTATGAAGAATGCAGTGAAAGAAAAGCTTGCGACAGGAAAGCAGGTGCTTGGTTGCTTTATCGGCATCTACGCACCAAATATCGTCGAGATCATCGGGTATGCAGGTTACGATTTTATTGTCATCGACGATGAGCACGGCGCGTTCAGCCATTCTGAATTAGAGCAAATGATTCGTGCCGCCGATTCGGTCGGTCTTGTTCCGCTTGTCCGCGTCTCTTACGACCCTTCTAGCATCCAAAAAGCGTTAGATCGCGGCGCAAAAGGGGTACAAGTACCGATGGTCAATACGAAAGCAGATGCGATTCAGGCTGTCCAAAGGGCAAAATTTCCCCCTAAAGGAACGAGAGGAGCAGCCTATTCACATCGAGCAGCGCGATTTGGCAAAGATAGCGGAGCGGCATTTTTAAATGCCTCAGATGATCATATTATGATCATTCCGCACATAGAGACATTGGAAGCGGCTGAAAACTTTGAAAGCATTATGAGTGTGGAAGGGATTGACATGGCGTTTATCGGAACGACGGATTTATCGGTGAATATGGGCTACAAGGAAGCTGGTCCAATGCATCCCGACGTGCAAAAGGTCGTCAGCGACTTATATGCGAAGGCAGCCAAGAAAGATATGCCGATCGGTACCGTGGCCGCTAATGCTGAGGGAGCAAAGCGAGCGTTTGCGCAAGGTGCATCTTACGTCAGTGTTGTCGCTTTGTCTGTCATCCTGCAGTCTTTGGAGGACTTGCGCCATGCTTGCCAATACGAGGAAAAACGGCCGTAAAACGCTACGCTTGATCAACATATGCAGCAGACCGAGAGAAGCACTTTATTTTTCTCGGTCTGTTTTTTTCTTGATTTGAATTGATCACTGTGAGCGTGAGAAATGCTTGCGATACTCGCTCGGAGAACAGCCCACTTTAACCGGTTTCAACCGAGTCGCATTTTCCTTAGTATTTTCATTGATATTAAACGTAGTCTATGCAATGGTAAGAAGGTCTATAAAGATCTAAGAGTCGCTTTACACAAAGCCATCACGTATAATACCTATATAGGTATATATTCGTGCGCAACGAAATTTTGATATCAATGAAGGGAAGGCCTATGAAACAAACACATTTAGATAAATACGCATCATATGTTCATTCACAAGCTGAACAGCAAAAGTTGTATAAGCGTTCGTTAAAAATCGTTTTGTTATCGCAGATTTTAGGTGGTGCTGGGCTTGCAGCGGGAATTGCCGTTGGTGCTCTTCTAGCTAAGGAAATGTTAGGGACAGAAAGCTTTGCTGGCTTACCATCAGCTTTATTCACTCTCGGCTCCGCATTGGCTGCTTTTCTCATTGGGAGATTTTCGCAACGCTTAGGGCGGCGTTACGGCTTGTCCTTTGGTTTTATGACAGGTGGTGTGGGCGCAATTGGTGTCATTATTGCGGCGAATATTGATAACGTTGCTTTGTTATTTATCTCGTTATTTATTTACGGCTCAGGTACGGCAACAAACTTGATCGCTCGCTATGCCGGGACAGATTTAGCCAACGAAAAACAGCGAGCAACCGCCATTAGTATCGCCATGGTCGCTACGACATTCGGTGCCGTGGCCGGGCCAAACCTCGTCACACCAATGGGACACGTCGCTGAGGCCATCGGCTTTCATCCATTGTCCGGACCCTTTATTCTCGCTGCGGTTGCTTACCTGTCGGCAGGGTTAACGATTCTATTGTTGATGAGACCGGACCCGTTATTAGTGGCACAAGCGATCGCTCGTCATCAGGCTAAGCTGGCGAAAGAGTCGACAGCTTCGGAAGTGACAGGTGTGGAGCATCGTATCAATCGCATCGGTGTCTTTGCGGGCGCTTCGTTACTCATTTTATCGCAAGTCGTGATGGTCGCCATTATGACGATGACGCCAGTCCATATGGAAAATCACGGCAGTGGATTAACCGCAATCGGCCTCGTTATCGGGCTTCACGTCGCAGCGATGTACTTACCCTCACTTGGGACGGGCATGCTCGTCGATCGTATTGGTAGAAACGTGATGGGAGTTGCCTCGGCGTTTACCTTAGCGGCCTCGGGGCTTTTAGCCGCATTTGCTCCTGGTGATTCTCTCGTTTGGCTCACGATTGCTTTAATGCTCTTAGGGCTTGGTTGGAATTTCGGCTTAATTAGCGGTACTGCAATTATTATTGACTCGACAAATATTCATACCCGCGCAAAAATGCAAGGCTCCATCGATGTCGGTGTCGCTTTAGGCGGCTCTTTTGGCAGCATTGTATCCGGAATTGTCGTCGCTCAATCAAGCTACGCAATTCTCGGATTTATCGGCACGTACGTTGCGCTTATGCTCATTCCGATCATTTATTGGACGCGGATGAAGGAAAAGCGCCAGCAGAATCGCAGTTTTTCGGCTTAAGGATATCATTTAAAAACGAGACATAGCGTAAATACAGTCAGTGAAAAGGCTGCCATCTCATGCTTAGCATGTCTTGGCAGCCTTGTTTATGCCTTTAGCATTTGTCAAATAGGCATTTGTCCGGTCAGTGCTCCCTTATTTGTCTACCCGCGAACAACATTCAGGTCCTTACTATGCTTAGCAAAAACTGCTGTGTGGAAAGCACTTACGATTTAGAGCTGAAGTGAACATGAAGAGCCTTTGGCAGTCGGAACGTTAAAACCTGTTTATTTATGTTAAATAATATTTATTTGTCGTTTAACGATAAAAATCAATTGAATTACAAGTCGATATCTATTAGAATGCAATTAGTCGTTGAGAGGAGGATCTTCAAAGTTAACGCGATGGAGATGTAACAGAGCCTAGCTGTGAAGCTCCGAATGACTCTGGGCAAATGTTAGATAGAATTTGTGAGGTATTAGATTGTGTACCAAGCGTTTTTTACAATTCTAGAGGTTTGAAAGGAGAGGACGATCATGAAAAGAAAGTATTTGTATGCTTCTATACCAGTTATTATGGGGGCCATTTGTATGGTTAGTTACAACATCATTGGTTCAAGAGTGGAACCAGATGGCACTCTAGTAGAGCCATTTTTTCTCATTCCATTAGGTTATCTTTTTAGCTTTGTTGGAATTGCCACATTAATAATCTTCGCGCTTACCTCTTTTCTTAAAAATGGAAATCACCAATAAAGTTTTGGTCTTAGATTATAAAAACAAAAGTGAGGTATGGGGTGGCTATGGTAAGTGCTATGAATTAAAAATGTATTCTTTCATCGTTCACAGCATCTTGTACATGCACGATGTCCCATTGTGATTCATAGCTGACATTCGCCGCTTCTTGTTTTAATCGGAGGTGGAAAAATGACATACGGCAAAGATTTTATATACTTCGTTTTCCATCAAGCTTTATCATGTCTTTTTCCTGTTGTCATTTTTTTAACGCTTGCAGTTTCCCAAATTGTTAATGTCCCTGGCAACGTTCTCAACGAAATGATGAACGGGAAAGGACATCTAAAATCATCATATTGAAAAATTTTTTAGAGTTGTATGGGGTCGTATATTCGTTCCTGACAGCTCTTTTTTTGGTGGGACGTTTTTTGGCAGAAAGTCTACAGCGGTTTTAAAAAAGTCGATCCGTGTTGAGACTTTTTAAAGGGCATCGCAGTCTAATGGGTGACGTGTACACAGCGAAGGAATCCATGGAGAAAGTAAGTGAAAAGATGAAGAATAAAAAACAAGAAGAGCGGTTCCTCTCTTTAATTCATGAGCATCATCACCGGCTATATCGTATTGCGTTCAGCTATGTGAAAAATAAAGAGGATGCGTTAGATATTATTCAAGAATCTGTCTATAAAGGGTACAAATCCTACCATAAAGTGAAACAGCCCGAATACGAAAAAACGTGGATAACGAAAATCGTAATGAATTCAGCGATTGATTTTATTAAGAAAAATAAAAGGGTTGTACCTTTAGAAGAGACTGTTTTAGAGAATGTCGCCAGTCCGACAAGAGATATTGTAGAAGATAAACTGACGGTTGAGGAGGCGCTTGATCAGCTCAGTGAAAAGCAACGGGCTGTCGTTATTCTACGGTTTTTTGAGGATATGAAGCTGGCTGAAATCGCCGAGGTGCTTGATGCACCTGTCAGCACAATTAAGTCGCTCCTTTATCGAGCTCTTAAGCAAATTGAAGTTGACATGAAGGAGGCTGACACCTATGAATGACAAGAGGTTAATAGAATTGAAAAAACAATATGAGGATATTCACATTCCTTCTGAGCTGGAGGGTGCCATTCAGAAGGGAATAGAGCGAGGGCGAAGCGAAATGAGCAAAGAAAAAAAGTCAATCTCGCCTGTTTGGAAAGCTGTTGTCGGCTTCGTTGCCGCACTCGCCGTTTTGTCGGATCAATTAACGTGTCTCCGGCGCTTGCCAGTCAATTAAAAGGCATTCCAGTCATAGGTCAGCTCGTCGACATCTTGCAGTTTACGGATGGAGAAGCTGAAGGGGGGAGCATTACGGATGGCTCTGATGTGAGCTCTATAAGCCGGCTTGAAGAAAACGGCTTTGAGAAGATCGTCATTGGCTTTACGCAAAACGATGAACTACAAGCCGATGCTGGAGCATTTATGGTCAGCTACGCGGAGAATCCGTATACGATGCAATTTGAGATTGGCGGGGCACGAGGGTTTTCTGCCCAAGAGCAATTTGCTGCAATCAAGGAGAGTCCGTATGTGAAAGATGTTTATCCATTAATGACGCTGGATGATTCACTCATTCGATTTATCATTGAGTTTACTCGTCCAGTCGACTATGAAGTCATGGAAATGAAAGACCCTGCTAGCATCGTTCTTTATGTCAAGGAAGGTGAGCAGGCGGTGGAAACAACGACATATTCGTTGCGGACACAGTCTTATCCCTATGGAGAAGCAATAGGCCATCTTGAAGAAAGACTTATGGATGCTGATCCGTCGAGAATGCTAAAGGATGCTGAAGGAATGTATTTTATCGAAGTACAGCAGTTTGATACGGAAGAAGAAGCCGTGCAGAAACGAAATGAGCTGGCAGTGCAGATGGATGATGTCACATTATTCGTTGAGGAGCGGCGTGGGGTAGAAGCGCCCGTAAACGATCCAGCCCAGACTGAAAAAACGAATGAGGGAGACGCTGGACAGTCAGAAGCTGAATTAGAGGCACCGGCATTTTTCCAGTCTCCATTGAAGAAAACGGCGAGACGTATGATGGCAATATCGAGCTCTTAGAAGATCGATTAAACATTTACGGTGAGGATACAAGTGCTGAACCGAAGCATACATTCTATTATGAAGAAGTGACATTGACACAGCTAAAAGGCGAAGCTTCTTTCTTGTTGGACATTGAAACAGAAGGTGAGACGCTAACTGCCTCCGGTGTATTTGCCGATTTTTTCGCTGAGCTAGAAACATATACGGAAGTGAAAAAATAAGCTTTATTTTAGCCGAAATAGACTGCACTGATCAACATTACGATCGTTGATCAGTGCAGTTTTTAATTCATTCAAATGTTTCACGTGAAACGCGGCGTTATTTCGCGGACAGCTCATCTTCGGTGACCCATTTATGGTTGGTGACTTCTTCTCCACTCGTTGTTGATGTGTAGTCGACCATGTACACGGTCGTTTGTTGGGCTGAATCGATGGTGGCTGTTGCACCTTCCATGCCTTCCATGTGTTTTGCGGTCAGTGTAACTTCATCACCAGCTTCATAAGGCTCATCTTGAGCGTTTTTGATTTCTTCGTGAATGACCCATTTATGATTTTTGACAGGTTCTCCGCCATCTGTCGGTGTATAGGTGACTGTATAGACCGTCGTATTAAATGCGCCAGAAATGGTCGCTTCGGCTCCGTTCATACCTTCCATATGGCTAGCTTCAATGACAGCCTGGCTTCCTACAGGAAAAGTCGGGCTGTCTGCTTCCTGGAGGTCATCTGGAACGTCTCCTGAGCTGGAATGATTCATACTAGAATGATCAGTATCTTCAGCGGAGTCACCTGTTGTCGTACCTTCATTTGTTCCTTGGTCAGACTGTACTTCTTCTTCATTCGTCGTAGCCTCTTCATTCGTTTCCGGAGCGGGCTCATCTGTTGAGCCGTTAGCACATCCAGCCAAACCGAACACTGTCACCAATCCTAACGCTAATAGTTGTTTTTTCATGAATGAGACACCTCTTTGTTTTGTTTGTATCGGTCTTTTTATACCCTGATACGGTATGTGGTTAAACGTATTGTTTCTGATTTTAGGTCATGCGTTTTTAGCGTAGTTTGAACATTTTCTATTATTTTTTATACAGATACGGTTCCTTTCTTTAGAACACTACAGAATGTTTACGAGAAAAAATGAACAGACTATCGCTAACTGTAGAGAAGGAGGAAGTGTGGTGGTCGAACATCTTGAAATTATGTTGCGTTCCATTGCGTCTTTTGCTTTTCTTCTAATGGGTGCACGCATTTTAGGAAAGCAAACCGTTTCACAAATGTCGATCTTTGATTTTATTGCCACCATCTCGATGGGCTCTATTGCGGCCAATTTAGCATTTAATACAGATACTGAAGTGCATCATATGATGATTGCTTTAGGGGTCTTTATTGCTGTGACATTCTTATCCGCGTTTATCTCTTTAAAAAGTCGCAGAGGGAGAAAGCTATTTGCTGGTGACCCAACGGTCGTGATTGAAAACGGAAAGATTTTAGAAAAAAACATGCGCAAAATGCGCTATACATTAGACTACTTAAATCAACAGTTGCGGGAAAAAGATGTCTTTGCAATCGAGGAAGTGCTCTTTGCACTTGTTGAAACGAATGGCACATTAACCGTGTTAAAAAAGCCGCATTTCCGAACTGTGACAAGGCAGGACTTAAATGTGCCCGTGAATCGTGAACAACGATTGCCAATAGAGCTCATCATGGATGGAGATGTCATTGAGAAAAATTTAACAGAAAATCATCTATCACAAACATGGCTGCAGGAGGAATTGAAAAAACGACAGCTCAAAAGGTCGGAGGTCGCCTATGCCGTACTGGCGGCGAATGGGCTTGTCTATGTAGATACATATAAGGATCATATCAAATCGCCAGTGGATGAAGAATAAAATAGAGCAGCTTACTGAGCTGCCCTTGCTTTTAGAAGCGCAGCAAGCTTCGTTCAACGGCGGCAAGATGAGTCACGCACTTGCGTAAACACGGTTCTCACATCTAAAGGAAGGTCCATGGATAGAAATCGTTCATACATCGCAAAGTTGTCGAGTTCTCCTTGAACACCGGCGGGATAGGCAGCTTTAAGGGTTTCGGGCGTGGTCACAAGGGACTGTGACGTATCCTCAGGAATGGGCGCCTCATATCGTTCAAATAGAGGCAGAAGTGCATTGATATGCCTTAATTCGGCTTCTTTTATCTTTGTAAATGTGCGAACGGGACTAAAGGTGCTGATCATACGGTCATAGCGTGCGTGCTAAATATTCGTCTTGAAGCGCATAGGTGAGCATTTGCGGTAACGCTAGCGTCGTTGCGTTTAATGCGCGAATCGCGCCGTAATCTGATGCTTGCTGGCGTATGTTTGGTGCGTTCTTTTTTAAAAAAGAAACCATACGGCGTGATTTTGTTCATCTTGAGCAGCACGGCGGGAACGTTCTTTCGTAAAATGATCCTGTGCCTGATCGGCGATATCTAAATAAAAATCTACTGTTTCTTGCTCATCCGTAAAAGCAAATTCAATGCCCTTCCCGATAGTTGTTTGGGCATTCTTCGATGATTATATACGTCGGTTGCGTTCCAGAGAGGAAAGTGTAAATTCTCGTAAATTCCTCTAAATGGCGCTTTTCATCGTTGCATATTTCTCTTATTCTTTTCTTTTCCTTCTGTGTGGGTGCCATTTTTACAAGTTTTTCATAACAAGCAATGGCACTGTACTCACCATTGATCGCTTTCTGAATGTCTTTAAGCAGTTGCGCGTTGGCGTTATTGCGAAAATCTTCAGCCGGATAAGATGTGTAAGGATAAGCATACGGATAGGTATACAAGATTGTCCTCCTTTTTTTGTATCATCACCGTATTGTATGTAGAGGGCGTGGGTAGGCGTGCATGTTTTGGAAGAAGGTTGGGATCGGGGGAGAATTATCGACGTGTGAAGAATGAAGAACTTGTCTTAAAAGCGCTCGGAAAGACTAAAGAGTGCGTTGACAGATATTTAAGGCACCCATAAGACAGAGGTGCCTCGAAACGTATCATTTGTATCCTTGAATGATTAAGCTTTCTAAGGAGGAAATGCGCTCACAGCCGTCCTTCGTAATGACGACTTGCTCTTCTAGTTTGACCCCTTCTTTTCCGCTCATTTCACCGATATAGCTTTCCACACAGATGATCATGTTTTCTTCAAAATAACCGTAGTTTTGTTGTTGAAAACTGGTCTCCAAACATTCGTGATAAAGTTCTATAAGCTGGGATTTGCTTTCTCTCATTTTGGGAAGAGGCTATTTACGATGCAAGACCTCAAGAGCGGGATTTACGTTTTATGAGCCAACCCACTGTTTCCAAATCCAATTCTGGCCATTCTAGTTTGTTAAGCTCCTGGCGTTTGACCCACCGAACTTCCTTATGCTCGTAAGCTTGTGGCTGGCCTGAGACGAGTCGGCAAGCAAATGTATGTAATGTAATTCGCGATGCTTCTTTTTCGATCGTGGACATTGCAATTTTTTCTCCTACAGCAATATAGCACCCTAACTCCTCTTGAATCTCACGGGTGAGAGCCGTTTCAAACGTTTCCCCAGCCTCCACCTTGCCACCAGGAAATTCCCAGAGAAGAGGCATGCTCATTTTTTCAGAACGCTGAGCGCACAATACTGCGTCATCTTCTTCTCGTACAATAACAGCACCAACGACATGCATTTCTTTCATGAAAAATCTCCTTACGTAACGATTTATTCTATCCAACGTGAATATTTTATTTTGCGACAATTTCATGGTATACTTCAAAGTAGAAGAACATATAATAAAAAGCCACGAGTGCGACCAACACCCGCGGCTAAGCAATATCGGTTCCAAAAATGGATTGGCCTGGGAATCGTCGTAATCCGCCAGAGCGCTCACTCTTAGGGCGGATTACTTATTTCTTGTAGAGATCAAGAAAACAAGCGTTCCGAATGCCAACATTAAAGTCAAAGCTTCATATGTCGTTATCGGCAGCACCCCCTTTCTAAAAAAGGAGTGCCAATCCACCCGTGAGTTCCGAATATTGCTTCTACTTAGGATAACATGTTCAAGAACGCAGATGGACTACGATTTAAGAAAGATAAGAGTTGTATCAAAGAAATAAGGGCTGTTGAGGAAAAACTCCTCAGCGCTCTTTTTTGTTTTTCGGGAAAAATAGGCTTAGAAAGCGGATAAGTGAAAGCATAAAAAAGCAAGGGAACCCTTGCCCTTGCACGTAGACCCTTGTTACTTCCCCCTGCTTAACATCGATTCAATAAAGCCATTTAAATGCATTCGTTCTTCTTCGGTTAATTGCTTTAGGCTCTCCAAGAGACGCAAAATGTCTGGCGGAAGCGTTGTTTTTTCCCCGAAAAATTCACTGAGAGATACGTCGAGGGCGTCGCAGATTAATCGTAATTTGTCCAAGGATGGCATCGTTCGGCCTCGCTCAATATCGCTTAAATAGGGTTGAGATACAAATGCTTTTTTGCCTAATTCATTTAATGTTAAACCTTTAGCTAAGCGAAGATTCTTCAATTTTTCACCAATATTCATCTGCATCACCTTCCTTTATTATAAAGCTGTTGCAATCCAATAAGGTCGGTTATTCAGCGTTCTTTATATCGTAAATAACTATTTTATCTATTTACAAATTCGTTATTGGTGATAGAATAGTCATAGTTTTTTAAAAGTGTCTTTTATAAAGGTGGTGAAAGTGTTTAATAATACTATTTTATTTGAAAGCGGTTTCGTAAAGCTAGTTTAAGTTGCATGTTTTAGGGATAGCTTCAAAAGAATTCGAAACAGGTTTTAAATGTTATAGGATTGTGAGCATCCCAACGTTTGCTTTAGAAAGTAAACTACAGAGATTGTAAGTAAACATTCAGCTTTAGGGGGGATAACAGTGATAAGAAAGAAAGGGATTGTCGGATTTTTAATGGTTCTCATGGTATTTTCTGCGACAGCCTGTGGTAGTGGACAGACAGATCGCTCGACAGGAGAAAACGCGACAGAGAAGGTTGAGCTACTGTATATGACACATATACCTGAAAATGAAACGCAGGAAGACATTATTGCAAACGAAGTCATTGGGGCTTTTGAAGAAGCGAACCCGAATATTTCAGTGAAGTGGGTTCACAATGAAGACCCAGTGTCCCTCATCAGACAGCAAATGGTTGCCGGAGCAGGTCCGGATGTTGTTTTGGTCGATGGACCGACGCAAGTCATGCAATTTGCAAAATCAGATTATTTACTGCCTTTAGATGATTTCGCTGCGACGTATGGTTGGGAGGATCGCTATTTCGATTGGGCGTACAATACTGGATTTGTTGATGGAAAGCTCTATGGGCTGCCAGGACAATATGAATCCATGGTCGTTTGGTACAACAAAGATATCTTTGCAGAAAAAGGTTGGGAAGAACCGCAAAATTTTGCCGAGTTTATGAATTTAAATCTAGAGATTCAAAACGAAGGACTCATCCCTTTTGCCTTTGGAACGACCGATTTCAGACCAGCCAACGAATGGTGGCTCTCTTTGGTGTATAACTCGTATTTAGGAGCAGAGGAAATGAAAAAGGTACTAAAAAACGACGTGCCCTGGACGAGTGATTTGGTCAGAGAGGCAACGACGCTATGGAAAGACATTTGGCAAGAGGGCTACATTAATGAAAAGAAATCACACGCCATTTCTGGAGACGATGCATGGTCGTTATTTAGAAGCGAGCAAGCTGTTATGAAGATGGACGGCACTTGGGCAACCGCGACGCTGACAACAGAGCCTACGGATTTTGAAACAGACTTCTTCGTCATGCCAAGTTGGAGAGAAGGTGTCGAACCAACATTGCCGATGGCGCTGGGAGAATCCGCAGGGATCAATGCTTCTACTGAACATCCTGAAGAAGCGGCGTTACTGCTTGATTGGTTATTTAGTGATGAGGTTGGTTCGATCATGTTTAATCAAGGCTATTTCTATCCAAACCAAGGGATTGAGCCTCCAGAGGACGTGCAACCCCTCGTAGCCGATGTTTATAAGGGATTAAATCGATCGATTGAAGCAGGCAATACGGGTTTTGCCTCTTGGACTTATTGGGGTCCGAATGTCCAATATTATCTATGGGACAACATTGATCAAGTTTTCCTCGACCAAATGTCTGTTGAAGACTATTTAGCTGAGGCGCAAAAAAATGCTGAGAAAGATGAAGAAGAAGGTCTGCTGTTTAATTTTGAAAATTGAAAATAAATGAAAGGATTTTTAGAAAGGAGGATACAGATATGGCGACGATCGCCTATCAGAAAGCAATGAAAGAAAAGCAAAAGTGGAGCAGACAACTTTTACCGTGGCTCCTTTTATCACCAACGATCGTATTAATGACGCTTGTCGTCGCTGGACCGATTGTCGGTACCATTTGGCTTTCTTTTACCGATTGGAACGGTATTGCGGATCCGAATTTTATCGGGTTTGAAAATTTCTTGCAATTGGTGCAAGATCAGCATTTTTATGCAGCATTGGTCAATAACGTCAAATGGATGATTTTCTTTTTAACCGTTCCAGTGATTGTAGCGTTAGCCGTTGCTTTGCTCATTAGCAAAGTGCAGGCTGGTAAAACATTTTATCGCATGATGATCTTTATTCCGTATATCGTCGCAACAGTCGTTACGGCAAAGATATGGCTGCTGATGTACAACCCTTATGTAGGTCTAAATACGATATTGGAAGAATGGGGTTTAAATTTTTTAGCCTTATCGTGGCTTGGAGATGAAAGAGTTGCTCTGATCGCTGTTGCGCTTGCAGATGGCTGGCATTTTTATGGGTTCCTTGTAGTGTTACTGATGATTGCTCTGCAGCAATTGGATAAAAGCCTCGAAGAAGCGGCGCGCGTGGAAGGAGCAAACAAATTGCAAATATTTTTTCATGTCACTTTGCCGCAATTACGCCCTACGCTCGTCATGATTTATATGCTTCTGATTATTTGGTCATTTGCGGCCTTTGATTATGTGTACGTCATGACGCAAGGGGGACCAGGAAACGCGTCGGAATTACTGGCGACGTATATGTACGATCTAGCCATGTACGGTCAAGAACCAGGCTATGCGAGTACAGTAGCGTTAACGATGGGATTGTTCAGCATTGTTGTCATTACAGGTTTTGGAATTTTGAAGAAAAAGGGCTGGGATGTTTAATGAAAAAATACTTGGATTGGCGTCATATCCCTTTACTATTCATCGTTATGCTAACTGCTGGACCGCTTATTTTATTGTTTAGTAATGCTGTGAAGCCAAGGGACGAATTTCACGCAAACCCATTAGGATTACCGACGAGGATGGAGCTTGCCAATCTGATCGAAGCTTGGCAAACAGGCGGGTATGGACAAGCCTTTTTAAACAGTATGATTGTTGGCTTTTCGTGCATCATCATTATCACGATCAGTGCAGGTTTCGCAGCCTATGCCTTATCAAAAATAGCGTTTAAAGGATCAGAGCTAATCATGGGTTTTTTACTCTTCACCCTCTCCATTCCGATGGGTCTGTTCCTTGTCCCGCTGTTCTTTATATGGAAGCAATTGAATTTAATGGACAGCTTACTAGGGATTATTTTAATATACTCTGCGATCTTTTTACCATTAACATCTTTTTGCTCCGATCTTTTTTTGTCTCGATCCCAAACGAACTTTTGGATAGTGCGAAAATTGACGGCTGCAATGAATTACAAGTGATGACTCGTATCATACTCCCGTTGGCAAGCCCAGCTTTTTTGACGGTCATTTTATTAGTAGGTTTATGGACGTGGAACGAATTCTTTTTTGCAAATGCTTTCTTACAGTCAGAAGACATTAAGACGGTGGCGACACGGTACTTGGCCTTTACGGGGCGTTTTAGTTCTGACTGGACCATGCTGTCGGCTGCAGGAGTCATTACCATTCTGCCAATTACAATCATCTTTTTAATTCTGCAAAGACAATTTATTGAGGGGATCGCTGAAGGCAGTGTGAAAGGTTAATGTATAGGAGGAGATTATCGTGGCAAAAGAAAAGCTTAAAAGTGATCAAGCCATGCACTATATCCAGGATGATTATGTAGAGCGGGTTTATGCAGGATGGCTTGGGAAAGTGATCGGTGTCCGTCACGGGGCTAATATTGAACAATGGAGTTATGAGCGCATCGAGAAAGCATTTGGAGAAATCACTGGATATATACACAATTTTCCAAATTTTGCAGCGGATGATGATACAAACGGTCCAATTTTCTTTTTAAGATCGTTAGAGGATTACACGTATACAAGAGACATTACGGCTGAACAGATGGGACACTCGTGGTTAAATTACGCACCCGATGGTCACGGTTTTTATTGGTGGGGAGGATACGGTAAATCGACAGAGCATACAGCCTATCTGAATATGAAGCATGGCATGAGTGCACCGCGCTCGGGTTCGATCGAACAGAATGGCAGCGCAGTGGCGGAGCAGATCGGCGGGCAAATCTTTATTGATGTATGGGGCATGATTGCACCGAATCACCCACAGTTGGCCGCAGAATATGCTGAGAAGATCGCGAGTGTTTCACACGATGGGAACGGTAAATACGGTGGGATGTTTATTGCCGCATGCATCGCGGACGCTTTTCAGCAAACCGATGTTGAACAGCTGATCGAAACAGGGTTACGTGTCATTCCCGAAGACTGTGAATATGCTGAGGTCACAAGGGATATCATTCGTTTTTATCATCAACACCCGTCGGATTGGAGAAAGTGTTTTCAATATGTGTATGACAATTACGGTTACGATAAATATCCGGGGAATTGTCATATCATTCCGAATGCTGCGGTGATGATCTTGTCTTTATTATATGGTGAGGGGGATTTTTCCAAGACAATTAACATTTGTAATATGTGTGGTTGGGATACAGATTGTAATGTAGGGAACGTCGGAAGTATTTTAGGTGTCATGAATGGTCTTGAAGGCATCGATTCGTCATGGCGAGAGCCGATCAATGATTTTCTATGCTGCTCAAGCGTCATAGGGTCATTAAATATACTAGACATCCCATGGTGTGCATCGTATACAGCGCAATTTGGCTATAAAATTGCTGGAATCAAGCCACCTAAGGCATGGGCTGATATTCTTGAGCGGAAGAACAGGCATTTCCATTTTGAATACCCTGGCTCGACGCACGCATTTAGAACAGATCATGACGCTGATCACGATGTGACAGGGTTTGTTACAAATACAGATGAAGCTGCTTTTACCGGACATCGATCTTTAAAAGTCGTGTTTGATTATTGTAATGGTGGTTATGGATATCGGGCGTTCGTAAAAACGTATTATACCCCTGAAGATTTTGACGATAGCCGGTATGATCCTAGCTTCTCTCCAACACTCTATCCTGGTCAGTCGCTATCCGGTCAAGTATTGATTCCAAAAGGGGGTGTTCAAGATGTCAAAGCGAGGCTTTACGTGAAAGGTCGCAATACACAACTTCGCTATCACGGTGAAGAAGTGACTCTCGTGCCAGGGCAGTGGCAGCAACTGCACTTTACAATCCCAGCGCTGAAAGGAGTATGTATTGAGGAGGCGGGTGTTGAATTTATTCCAGTACAAGAAGAAAGAAGGACAGGCGGGCTCCCTTCTTTGATCGGATTTATCGATGATTTTGCCTTCACCGGTCTGCCTGATTATGAAGTTGACTTTGCGGAAGAACAGATCGAAAAGTGGAACGAGCTTCATACGGAAGTCAGCCAATTCACGTATTTGAGAGGGATTTGGACTTTGGAAAACGGTGAGCTCAGTGGTAGCTACGCAGGCGAACCGGCGGAAGCGTACACCGGAGATGTGCATTGGAAGAACTATGAATTTGCAGCAGAAGTCATTCCGCAGGTAGGCGATTATCACCAGATAAACTTTAGAGTACAGGGTGGAGTTCGGTCCTACGCTGTCGGGTTTGCCAAGAATCATAAATTGACCCTTTATAAAAACGATGTAGGGTATCAAGTGCTCGCCAATGAAGATTATGAATGGCAGGTTGGCAAAAAGTATCTCCTCAAAGTAAGAGCGATCGATCAGGAATTTACGGTTTATGTAAACGATGAACGCATCTTGCAATTTACAGACAACGATTCTCCGTATCTAACGGGTCAAATAGGATTTTCAAACTTTCATGGAAGCCATACCCATTATCGACGTTTTTGGGTCAAGGGGGTATAAACGACATGTAGGGCCTGTCTAATTCATGGATAAAAGCGACCCTGAGAATGTTTTCAATATAACATTCTTAGGGTTTCTTCTCTTTATATTCACAGTGACGACAAAGTTTTTTGGGCAAACGTTACTCTAGCTCGCGGTTTCGCTCTCATATGTTGACATCCATATCCAGCAACGCCCCTTGCTTCACATACTTAATCAATTTTGTACATTCTTCCTTCACACGTTTTCTGCCGATCTCTGTATGGAACCACCCATCCGGTCGCGTCATTTTGTCATTGACAGGACATAGTGTATATTCTATCCAGTGAGGCATGTATGTTTTTAAGGTTAGATGCAGCCTGCGCATATGATAAAACGTCGTGACGACTAAAATCCTCTCAATATGGTGTAAGGAGAACGCTCGGTCTAAGACGAGGAGAGAGGCGAGGACGTTTTCTTTTGTATGTAATGAGAGATCCTCGGTCAAAATAGCCGTTTCTGGCACACCGAGCCCCATCGCTTCTTTTTTCAATGTGATCGCTTCAGGTCGTTCGTTTCCATCCCATACGACACCACCAGAAAAGAGCATTTTTCGAGCCCTTCCTTCTTCATACAGCTGCACGGCTTTTGGTAAACGGTACAGTACCGCTTTACTACTTCCGGCGACAAAGATGCATTCCCCACTTTTACCATTATCTTTAATGTCTTTAAAAAGTAAGTTAGTCATTTGTTGATCTGAGAGTTTTTCCGCTTCTAATTGAGAGATATACATAGGGTCACCTCAGGTGGTTGAAATGATTGGAGTCTAATGAGCTACATCAACAATTCCATAAGATTTCTATAAGAGCAAGTAGAAGTCCTCCTCTGCGCGAAGTCACTTATCAGATTTACGTAGCTATTTTACAGAAACTTTTTAAGGGGTTCATTTGATCCATAGACGTATGGGTCTGGAAGCGATGTAACATTTCTTCCAAAAACCGATATTAAGAAAAAAGCAAAAATTGGGGGACATCTTGATGAATAGGCAGTCGATGACGCGTTATTTTCGTAGCAGTGTAGCTGCTGAAGAAAAAATAACCTTTGAGAACAACCCGTTTGAAAAAATCACGTATGAGTCTCTTGATCTTGGTCACCTGGACGAGACGTATTATGAATCAACAATAGGTGGCAAGAAAAATCAAGACGTAGTTGATGTTATTTTAATTGCTAAGACATTTAAGACCGATTTTTCTGCACAACAAAAAGTATTCACAAACCTTGATGATATGACAGGTCTCTTTTATATTCCCGCCCGGCTCAAGAAAGATGGGAAATTGTATGCGCCTGAGGAAAAGTATCCATGGATCCCGCGCGAATTTTTAACCCCCTTTATTGATGACGAACTGGCAGTTGGCACAGTCAAAGACTACGATGAATTTTTGAGCGTTCATTTTCAAGATTTAAAAAAGGATTATTCATGGAAGAGGTATTTGACATTTGCTAAGCGTTTGTATGAAAGCGTTACGAAGGAACCTTTTTCCTCTAATAAAATAAAAAATGCAGCGCTTGAACCACATGTCTATTTAGTCGAAGACACAACGGTCCGAGCGAGTCATCACATTTTACAATTGTATGATCATCTGTTGCGAGAACAGCTGCCAGACCTTCCGCTGTATGATCGCTTCATGGAGCCAAACTTTACGGCATTGAAAGAAAAGATACCTCATGACCGTTTGGCGATGGAAAGGCATACTGCCCAAATGGGCGGCGATTATCCTCTGTCACCGTCCCAGCGAGAGTGCACAGAACATTTTACGATGATGGGCGAAGGCGACATTCTCGCGATCAACGGGCCTCCGGGTACAGGGAAAACAACATTATTGCAATCGCTTGTGGCGACGACGTACGTAGATCACGCACTGGCAGAGCAAGATCCACCCCTTATTGTTGCTTCTTCAACAAATAATCAAGCTGTGACAAACATTAACGATTCCTTTGGAAAAATAAAAAAACGGTGGTCGGACCGCTGTTTGGAGGAACGATGGGTCACAGGCGTCGATCGATTTGCAGTCTATTTTCCTTCAAGCACTCGTATCAAAGATGCAAAGAACAAAGGCCTTTTGTATACAAACACTCGAAAAGAACATTTTTATCGAGACTTAATGAACGAAAGCAACAGGAATGCTTCCAAAGAGAAAATGTTAAAGATGTGTAGCGCGTTTTTCTCTAAAGATGTTCATAGCGTGGAAAGTGCAAAAAACCTTTTACACCAAGAATTAACTTTGCTTCAACAAGGGCAAAAGACGTTACTACAAGCCTTTGAACAACTAGAAGAATTAAACAGCGATCGTTTGCCTGTAAATGACTTATTAGAGAGTTTGGCTGCAAAAAAGATTGAGACCGAAACGCACTGGAAGGAAGTGGGGGAAAGGTATAACGCATGGAAAAGGCATTTTTCCGAGATGCCATTTTATTTGAAATGGTTCTCCTTTTTGCCGTCGGTCAAACAAAAAATCATGCAGCGCAATGAAGCTTTTATGCAACCGAATGAAGCTCAGGCTTCTATGAGTAATGATGCGATTTTAATGATGTATAGCAATCAATTAAAAAAGCTCAGGGAAGACATTCAAGCGCTTGACCTGCACATGGATCTAGTTAGCCAGCACGTGTCTGCTTGTAAAGATGTATTCAATACAATGAGCGCTTATCACGATTTACCTCTTGACACGCTACCGTTTACTCATTTGGAAGAAGTCAATACCTTTTTAGATACGACATTTCGCTATGCGTCGTTTTGGATGGCAGTCCACTATTACGAATGTCGTTGGTTGTTATCAAAGCCCATACATAAAAATCAGATCTCGACGAATTATCCAGACGTCATGCAAGCCTTTTATAAACATCTTAGTCTGGTCACACCGTGCTTCGTCATGACCTTTTTTCAGCTCCCCTCATTATGCAAGGTTTATGAAGATGGACGCAATAAATATTTGTTCAATCATATTGACCTAATGATTGTGGATGAGGCGGGGCAGGTGACACCAGAAGTGGCTGCCTGTTCATTTTCTCTTGCGAAAAAAGCCGTCGTCGTTGGCGATGTTCATCAAATTGAACCTGTTTGGAAGACGAGTCAAGCGTTGGATAAATCTCTCGCGATGGGAGCGCATGGAGTAGCGACAAATGAAGAGGTACAATCGCTGTTTCAACGACTGCAAGATGTGGGATTGAATACATCTGAGTCTAGCGTGATGAAAATTGCTTGTAAAAGTACAGCATACGAGAAATTTGGCGATCGCGGTTTATTTCTTAGTGAACATCGAAGGTGCTATGACGAAATCATTGCGTATTGTAACGCGCTTGTATACGAAGGGAGATTAGAGCCGAAGCGAGGATTGGGTGTTAAAGATCAAGGGTATTTGCTCGATCTTCCGCATTTAGGACATATTCAAGTACATTCGACCAAATCTGAAAAACGTGCAGGCAGTCGATATAATACCGCAGAAGCGACATTTATCGGGTGTTGGGTGCAAGAGAAGTATGACCAGCTTTTAGCGGCTTATCCCGGTGAAGCGCCGGAAAATGTGCTCGGCATTATTACACCCTTTAAGCAACAAAAAGCGGAATTAATGAGACATCTTCCAAGCCGAATTACGCAACACATTAAAATTGGTACAGTACATACTTTTCAAGGGGGAGAGTGTAGAGTCATTTTAATGTCGACTGTTTATGGGTCGCAAGATGGGTGTTTCTTTATAGATGCAAAACCAAGTCTATTAAATGTTGCGATATCGCGGGCGAAAGATAGTTTCCTTATATTTGGTGACTTAGGATGTTTATCTGAGAGCGAAAACCAACCGAGCGGATTATTGCGTCAGATGGTATCACCAACGTAACAGTCATTGCTAAAGTGTCAAAATTGAGGCAAAGTAACACGATCGCTGCAGTACAGAGCAATACAAGCATTAGTGCACATAGAGGAATGTCTTACCCTAAAAGTCCAAAGGCCACATTTAATGCGCACGATATCAAAGCCCTTTGAATCATAGTAACAAATAGGTTCAAGGGCTTTTTGAAGGGAAAAATGACATATGGTCGGATTCATTATTCTCAAAAAATATAAAAAATCTGTTGAAAGCGCTTAAATTGTGTGTATAATGTCAATAAAGGTAGTTATCTTTTATTAAACATAACGATGATTAAAGGAGTGGTCATTTGATGAAATGGATCGGTGGACGCTTGGTTGGTGTAATCGTCCTTCTATTGATGTTAGTTGTTACAGGTTGTGCAGGAAATGAGCCGAGTTCCAATGTTGGCAACTCGGATAGTAAAACGGGCGAGGACGTCACCGAAATTAGCTTTATTCATTGGCGTGGAGAAGATGTGGAGGCTTTTGATCAGATCATTGCTGATTTTGAAGAGGCCAATCCTACGATACAGGTTGCGATGAATACGTATCCATCTGATCAATACCAGTCCAACGCTCAGCAGATGTTACGGGCAGGTTCTGCAGGAGATGTTTTTACGGTTTTTCCAGGGTCGCAATTTGAAGTCATGAAGCAGGCGGATCTAATGACGGATTTAAGTGGCGATCCTTTCATTGAAAATTTCGAATCTTCCCCGATTAAGGTAGGTCAAGTTGAGGGAAAACAATTTGCCTTACCATATCAAATGGTATTTAATATGCCGGTATATAATACAACTCTTTTTAAAGATTTGAATTTAGAAGTGCCGAAAAATTGGGACGAATTTTTAGAAATGGCTAAGGTGCTTGATGAAAATGGAATTACGCCTATTGCATTACCAGCTGGAGACATCGGTGTCAATCAATTCATGAACAGCATGGTGATGAACAATGCAGAGGACGGTATTTTTGAGAAGCTCGAAGCGGGAGAAGCATCGCTGACGGAAGATTGGTGGGTCAAAACGTTGTCTCAGTTTAAAGAACTGAATGATCTCGGTTATTTCCAAGACAATCCATTAGGTACGCAACAAGATGCGGCAATGGCTCTCGTCGCACAAGGTGAAGCCGCTATGTTGGCGACAGGATCTTATCATATGGCTGCACTCAAAGAGCTAAATGCGGATCTTCAACTTGACTTGTTGGCACCAATAACCGTTTCAGAAGCAGACAAGATGTACGATGGCATCCATACTGCCACTTTTATGCTGGCGGTCAATAGTCAGTCGGAGAAGAAAGAAGAAGCTAAAACGTTTATTGATTATTTAAGCCAGCCTGAGGTTGCTTCATTCTACGCAAACGAGACTGGTCAACACCTTACCGTAAAAGATGTAACGTATGAGGATGAATCATTGAATAACACATCGTATTGGCTTTCGGAAAAAACAACACGATTCCAGCCTCGTTATACAATTACAAACGCCCAGGTCGAAAAAGCTGTTCTCTCATCTATTGAAAGCGTTCTCGGGGGGGCAAATCCTGAAGATGCGGCTGCTGAAGCGCAAAACATTGTGGAAGAGAACCTTTAATCGATGATCTGAAGGTTGGCTTTGAATAAGGGGGTTTAATGTGAAAGTATCTAAGTCTATTTATTTATTCTTTCTTCCGGGCGCCGTGTTATATGCTGTATTTTTCTTATATCCGGCGCTCAGTGCCTTTTATTATTCGATCACCGATTGGGATGGTATTTCGGCTGATTACTCTTTTGTCGGTTTTGATAATTATGCACGCGCCTTTACTGGGGACAGCATATTTATTAAATCAGTTGGGAATAATTTGAAATTTTTGCTGTTTGTCGTCGTATTTCAAACGCTGGTCGCATTGGTTTTTGCCATGATGCTACGGAAAAACTCAAAAATCAACGTATTTTGGCGCTCAGTTTTTTTCTTTCCAACCATTTTGTCATCTGTTTCTGTGGCGTTTATCTGGTCATTTATTTATGATCCTAACCTTGGCCTGTTAAACGCTTTATTAAAAGCAGTTGGGTTGGGGCAATTTTCTCAAGGGTGGTTAGGAGATGAATCGGCAGCAATATTTGCACTCGCATTTACGCAAGTGTGGTTTCATGCTGGGCAAATGCTGATTATCTTTGTTGCTGGTTTGCATGCCATCCCAAATGATCTATACGAGGTAGCCAACATTGAAGGTGCAACGAAGTGGCAAACATTTCGGAAAGTGACTTGGCCATTACTTGCGCCTTCCGCCACGATCGTCGTTGCTTATACTACGATTCAATCATTTAAAGCTTTTGATCTTGTGTTTGCTATGACACGGGGTGGGCCTAATTATTCGACCGAAATTATAGCAACATATATTTATGAAGTGGGCTTTCGGAGCTATTCATTTGGCTACGCTTCATCCATTTCAGTCATTTTTATGGGTATCGTTGCTCTGATTACATTTTTACAATTTAAGGCGCTTCGCTCTGGAAGAGTCAATTATTAGAAGCACGATAACCTGAAAGAGGTGCTTGATTTGACAAGAAAGATAGCGATTTTGATTTACGGTTTACTTATTTTTATCCCTTTATGCATGGTCATTTTAACGTCGATGAAAACACTATCGCAGACGTTTGAAAATCCATTGGCGATTCCTGAAAGTGGGTTGCGTTTTTCAAATTACATCGATATTTTTCGCGAGCATACAATGGTCGGCTATTTTTCTAACAGTGTGATCGTCACATTTACTTCGGTTTTATTTACGCTCTTGTTCGCTTCGATGATTGCATTTGGCATTAGTCGTTTGAAAGGATGGCTTGGCTCAGTTATATTTGCGGTTTTCTCATTAGGAATGATTGTCCCGGCACAAGTCATTATGGTACCACTGTACTCACTAGTGCTCCAACTCAATCTAACGGACAGTTTGTTTGGATTGATTATCGTCAATGTGTCTGTAACCATTCCGATTGCTGTTTTTATTTTGACTGGTTTTATGAAGACCTTGCCAAAGGAGTTGTTTGAAGCAGCGACGATTGACGGGGCGGGAAATTGGTCTGTATTTACACGTATTGTTCTCCCAATGTCGCTCCCTTCGCTGTCAGCGACGTCCATCTTTTTGTTTGTTATTAATTGGAATGACTTACTCTATCCGTTGTTGTTTGTCACAAATAACGCATACAAAACGTTGCCATTGGCCTTGTTGGACTTTCAAGGGCAGTATTCGACGAATTATCCATTATTGTTCACTGGCGTAATGATTTCGTCGCTGCCGATGGTGCTTATATATATTTTCTTACAGAGATATTTTGTGGCTGGCATGATGGCTGGCGCGGTAAAAGGTTAGATAGGAGAGGAGGAATTGTACATGCTTCGTGTACTTCAAGACATGAATGATACGCCCATTCATGCGGTAACTTCAGAAGAATTCGCGCCATTTGGTGAAGTGCTGTCTGACTTTCCTGTACAGATGTGCAGAGATTGGCTGTCTTCTTTAAAAATTCCTGATCAAGGAAATCTGTATGTTGCCTCTGTGGAGGAATGGGAAGAGGGGCTGGGGAAAACGATGCTCGAAGATCAGTATTTCGGAGGGATGCCCATTCAGATCGGTTATTGCAATGGGAGAAATGAGACGGTTAATGGATTGGAGTATCATCAAGGGGATGAACTGATGTTTGTGGAAAGAGACTGTGTTTTGTATGTGATGGACCGCAGAGCATGGGACCCAGAGCAATCCATTCAAGCTGACCAGCTGTCGTTTTTCTACCTTCCTGCGGATACTGCAGTTCGTTTATACAGTACAACAATGCATTTGTCGCCGTGTACCGTGCTGTCCTCAGGATATAAAACATTAATTGTTTTACTTGCTGGTACAAATACACCACTCTCTCAAAGCCACAGATACAGTGATCCGTTTCTATTTCAAAAAAACAAATGGCTTGTTGCTCATGAAGATCACGACGTGTGGATTAACGCAGGTGTTCCTGTGGGCATCAGAGGACCAAAACTTCGTATATCTTATCCAAAAGAAGGAGGAGAATGACTTATGCAAGGTTGTATTTTGTATGTGCCGATTGCTAGAAAAACATTCGATATGGAGGCAGCAGAAGCACAATATGAGGCGTCGCTAACATGGTTAAATTCACTTGATACACCAGTGATCGCTCCTGGGCAAATAATGACTTCACCTGAGGACTTAACCACCTTTTTAGAAGAGGTCAATCCTTCTACCATTCATACAGTGATTTACCAGAGCATTACGTTTGCCGATGGCGAGTTTGTCGTTAAGCTGCTTGAAGCGGTTGATGCACCATTTATTGTCTGGTCTGTGAGAGAACCGAGTGTGGGTGGGCGGCTCCGTCTGAATTCACTCACGGGGGGAAATAGTACATGCCATGTTCTTCATGATCAGAAACGGCCGTTTTCGTTTTTACTAGGTAACCCGGATGAAGAACGCCTTCGTGCTGAAGTAGAGCGGTTGCTTCGTGTGAATGCGATGAAGTACACCCTCCAGCATAGTACGATTGGCATCGTTGGGGATCATCCGCCAGGTTTTTTCTTTTCTCAGGCAAAGGAAGCTCATTTACAAGAAGCATTTGGTATGCGCTTAAAAACGTTTGATATTGATGAAGCTTTTGAAAAATGTGTTCACTTGCCGGAGGAAGAGTGGCGGCCAGCTGTAAAACAGGCAGAACAAAGCGTCATTGGACTGAATCCAAACGATCATGCGGTCAAGCGTTTTGCCCAGTTTTATACTTATATGAACAAAGAAGTGCATCGGCATCAGGTTGCTGCTTTAGCAATGCGTTGCTGGCCTGATTTCTTTGAGCAACTGCAAGCGGCACCGTGTTCCACATTATCACACTTTACAGAACAAGGCGTTGTCGCTTCTTGTGAAGCAGATATTCATGGTTCATTATCCATGTTTATTTTACGCGAGATGTCCGGTGGCCAAGCACCATATCTCGGAGATCTTGTCCACGTGGTCCCTGAACGGAATGCAGCGGTCTTTTGGCACTGTGGTGCAGGCGCCTATTCTTTAGCAACCCCTGAAACGGGAGCAACGGTAGGGGTTCATCCTAATCGAAAGTTAGGGTTTGCGCTCGATTTTTCATTAAAACCAGGCGCAGTGACAGTCTTTCGCGTCAGCTACACGCAAGAGGGATATCGTTTACTCATAATGAAAGGCGAGGCATTGCCGAATGGAGCAACCTTTCAAGGGACGTCGGTTGAGGTGGCATTTTCTAAGGATATTGAAGAGCTCGTGACGTGTTTGTTGACGGAAGGTTATGAGCCGCATTATGCAATGGTTTATGGAGACGTTACAGGCGAGTTGTTACAGCTGGGAAAAGAACTTGGTATTCCAACAACAATTTATGAGTAATGCAGTGGGAGAGGTTGGGACATGAAAAGAATAGCCGTCTTGCAGGCAGGAGGGCCAACACCGGTGCTTAATGCATCATTGGCGAGTTTTGTAGAAAAAGCTCGGTCATCCGGCCATCTTTTGTTTATTCAAGGGGGCTATCAAGGCCTCGCGGATGGACATTTTATTGAAGCGAGCGATACATTTTTAGCTTGGATATGTAACAATGCACACGTGCCAGGGGCGTGTTTAGGGGCTGGCCGTTTTCAACTTAAAGAAAAAACGTTCAATCTGTGTATTCAACAACTACAACAACATCGAATTGACACACTTGTGGGCATTGGTGGAAATGGGACAATGGCAGCGCTGCACAAGCTCAGTGAGCATGCTCGCCAAATGGAGATGGATCTGCAAATTGTTGGTATCCCAAAGACTGTAGACAATGATATTTCGTGCACAGATCATGCGCCTGGCTTCGGAAGTGCTGCAAGGTATGTCGCTACTTCTACACGTGATATGAGTCGGGATTTGTTGGCCATGAAAGGTTTCGAGAAGGTTCGGGTTCTTGAGACGATGGGTCGACATACAGGCTGGCTAGCTGCGGCCTCCGGATTACTAAGAGAATATGATGAAGAAGGGCCCCATTTTATTGGCATTCCTGAGGAGGTGATTGACCCTGAGCATTTAACGGAAACAGTCGGCGATGCGTTAGCGAAATTTGGCAGCGCGTTGATTGTTGTAAGTGAAGGTGTGTTATGGGAGAGAGAACGTCCTGTGGCTAGGGCCCAGGTGAATGGGCGACATATTCTTGGTGGGGTGTCTCAACAAATTGCCCACTATCTTGAAAAACAGCTCGGTGTGGACGGGATTCGATCAGAATTATTTGGCATGAATCAACGAAGCTTTTCTATGGCGGTGTCTGACATTGATCGTGCGGAAGCGAGAGCTGTAGGGGAAACTGCAGCACGTCTAATGAATGATGGGGAAACCGATTTTATGGTATCTATTCGTCGTCAAGACTCTTATACTTATAGTACAACAATGGAAGCGGTCCCCATTCAGGAGGTTTTTGTGCAGGGTGAACAAACGATGCCGAAGCAATGGATTCACCACCCAGAAAATTATCATCATTGGTTGCGTCCTCTAGTGGGGGAGGGCATGCCTTCATACCCTCGGCCGCTGTAAAAGGAGAGAGGCTAGCTTGACAAAAAAACTTACAGCGAATGGTGAAGCGCTATATTTGCAAATTCAACGCATTTTAATTCAACGGATTCAAGATAAGGTATGGTTGCCCAATACACTGATTCCGACCGAACAAGAATTGATGGATGAATTTGAGGTCAGTCGAACGACGATTCGACAAGCCATTGCAATGCTTGTGCAACTCGGCCTACTAGAGAAAAAACAAGGTCGTGGGACGGTCGTCAAACCCCAAAAACTTGTCGGAAATCTAGGTCAGCTGAAAGGTTTTGCGGAAGAGGTGCTCGAGAAAGGAAAGACGCCAAGGTCTCGTGTGATACGGGCCGAATTTAAAGACTTGTTGTACCCAGAAAAAGATATCCTCTCTGTTGCTGAAGACAAAGAAGTTTTTCTAATTGAACGTATTCGTTTTGCCGATGAGACACCCATTGCTTTTGAGCGAACATGTTGGCCTCAAGAAATCGGGAACGTCTTAGCGTCGTATGATTTAAATGAAGCGCAATATTACCCAATTTTAGAAGAGAATGGGTATTACTTAAAAAGCGCACATGAAAAAATCTCTGCCATAAACGCCACAGTGGTAGAAGCAGATTACCTGGGAATTCGGCCAGGAGAAGCTTTGCTAGAAATGACTCGCTTAAGCTATGGATTAGATGGTCATCCTATGGAATACACGCGAACGAAGTATCGAAGCGACCAATATCATTATGATATCGAACTAGAAAGGTGATGATGCCCTTGTCATGGATGGATGGAAAAACCATGTTGGCACACGCGTACGAACATCAATATGGCATTGGTGCCTTTAGTGCTCAAAATGCAGAGATGATTAAAGGCATTATTGAGGCGGCAGAGGAGGAGCAATCTCCGGTGATGATTCAGATTGGTCAAAAAGCGATCAATCATTTAGGGTTGTTACCGCTCAAAGAAATGGTGGCCCAGCTCGCTCGGGATGCCACTATTCCAATAGCGGTTCATTTAGATCATAGCCGGAGTTATCAACAAGCGATGCAAGCAATTCAAGCCAATTTTCAATCTGTAATGTTTGATGGATCGGCACTACCATTCAATGAAAATGCTTATTGGACACGTCAAGTGGTGATGGCTGGACACGCCCTTGGGATTGGTGTTGAAGGGGAAATTGGAAAAATCGGTGGGACAGAGGATGATATTAGCATCAGCGATAGTGAAGCAACGATTACAAAAACTGAGGAAGCTATGAAATTTGTTGAGGAAACAAATGTAGATTATCTAGCAGTGTCTATAGGAACAGCTCATGGCCTTTATACCGCAGAACCGCACATTCGTATGACAAGGCTGAAAGAAATCGTAGCAGCAGTCAATCGACCTATCGTACTGCACGGCGGTTCAGGTGTACCGGATGTACAAGTGCAGGAAGCCATTAAGAATGGTGTTGCTAAGATTAATGTGGATACTGAACTTCGTAAAGCTTTCTCATCAGGGATGCAACATGCGTGGCACGATCAAGCGGACAATTATGTCGTTGCAGATGTTTTGCAGCAAGGAATAGACGAAATGAAGAAAGTCGTCAAACAAAAGATTCGCGTGTTTGGCAGCCAAAAACAGATAAGTACGTAATAAAAGATCGTAACGTTATGATGATAAGGATGTGATGAATTTGCGGAAATATGGACTACTGATTAATGGACAGGAAATTGTAAAAACATACTTTTTGCCTGTACAGCAAAAATATACTGGCAACTTATTGGCTGAAGTGTCTGTCGCAGAGAAAGATGATGTGGATCGAGCAGTTGACGCGAGTATGGAAGGTCAAAACCTTGTCTTGCCCCCATATCAACGCTATCAAATCCTACATTCAGCTGCTTCTTTGCTTCGGGAACGTAAGGAAGATTTAGCGCATCTTATGACCGACGAGGTAGGAAAGCCTATTATAGAAGCAAGGACAGAAGTTGAGAGGGCAGCCATGACGTTGGAGATATCGGCTGAAGAGGCGAAGCGTATTCAAGGGCAGGGGATTCCTGTGGAAGCATCACCTGGGGCTGAAGAGCGACGCGCTTTTACGATCAAAGTGCCAGTTGGTGTTGTTGCGGCGATTACACCATTTAATGTGCCGCTAAATTTGGCTTGTCATAAAATTGGGCCTGCGCTGGCGGCTGGAAATAGTGTGATTGTAAAGCCGGCGGAAAAAACGCCGCTGTCTACCATTTATTTAGCGAATCTGTTGCTTGAAGCAGGTCTTCCTCATCAAAGGTTGCATGTTCTTACTGGGCATGGGCCGGACATTGGTCGTTGGTTGACTGACAATCCGAATGTTCACATGTTTACGTTTACCGGTAGTCCACGTGTTGGAGAACAGCTTCGTAAACAGGCAGGGTTACGCAAAGTTGCCCTAGAGCTCGGAAATAATTCAGCGACGATCGTTCATAAAGATGCAGATATACGAGAGGCCGCAAAGCTTGTGTCCATGAGAAGTTTTAACTCTGCGGGGCAAGTATGTATCTCTGTTCAAAGGGTCTTTGTCCATGCAGACGTGTATAACGAGTTTTTAGAACAGGTCGTGGATCATACAAAACAATTGCATGTTGGCGATCCGCACCTTGAAGACACCCAGGTTGGGCCCATGATTTCTGAAAGTGAAGCTCAGCGTGTAGAGGCATGGGTGAATGAGGCGGTAGCTGACGGGGCAAAGTTAGAAACAGGTGGGCTTCGTGAGGGTGCAATATATCACCCAACGATACTGACAAACGTCACCGAGACAATGAAAGTATGTAAAGATGAAGTGTTTGGGCCAGTAGTGACAATGGATACGTATGAGGACGCAGATGATGTCTTTGAGCGTGTCAATCGTTCACAGTATGGCTTGCAGGCAGGTGTTTTTTCTATGAATATGCGCTTTTGCTTGGGTGCGGCTGAAAAGTTAAATGTCGGTGGTGTGATCATAAACGACACTTCAGCTTTTAGAGTGGACGCTATGCCTTACGGTGGTGTGAAAAAGAGTGGTACGGGCAAAGAAGGTCCCCGTTATGCGATGGAAGATATGATGACGGAAAGATTAGTCGTGCTGCGTTAAATGAACACATATTTAAGGCACGGTCAAAGGAGGAATGGATTGTGATCGCTCCGGTCGTGCCTATCTTTTTCATCTTTTTCATCGGTTTTTTAGTGCAAAGAAAATGCTCTTGGGATATCACCCCTTTTTCACGCCTTGCCCTAACTGTATTTCTGCCTTTCCTAGTGTTTCGTAGCTTTTATACGTATGGATTGCCACTTTCATCATTTTATTATGCAATTTATCTTATCGGCGTTATCGGAGCTTGTCTGTTGCTCGTTGTTTTTGTTTCCTGGCTACAAAGATTATCGAAAGAGCAAACGTGTGGCATGATGCTGTCGTCGGCATTCAGCAATAATGGAAACTACGGTATTCCGCTCGTTTTGTTTGCTTTTGGCGGTGAGGCTGAAGTCGTTGCTGTGCTGCTTATGGTCATGCAACAGGTCCTTATGCACACAGTAGGATTTTACATCGCTGCAGTGGGAGGGCAAGCATCTAAACAGATAAATGGTTGGCATCTTCTCAAAATGCCGATATTACACGGTGCTTTAGCGGGTTTAGTGCTCCATTGGTTTACGATCAAAATCCCTCAACCAATAGAGCAGGCGATCCAATCATTAGCTGATGCAGCTGTGCCATTAATGATGATGATTTTAGGTATGCAACTTGGATCAATGATAATGCGAAAGTTGGAATGGCCGCGCCTCGGACTAACGGTTACGATTAAACTGGTCATTGCTCCGCTTGTAGCAACCTTTCTTGTATACTGGATGCCAGTAACCCTTTTGGAAAAGCAAGTCATGATCATCTTAGCGGCAACCCCGGCAGCTGCGAATACAACGTTGTATGCTTTGCAGTATCATACGGATCCTGGTCACGTGTCGGCAGCAACATTTTTTTCAACGCTGTTAAGTTTGTTTACAATTCCTTTAGTGCTGTCCATTCTGCTCTAAGTTTGCATGAATCAAATGTGAAAAAAGCAAGCTCACGCCTACCTAGCAAAGGTGAATTTGAGGGTATCCGATGTACCTTTCTCTATTTTTACATCATAAAAGCCGGTGACATTTTACTGTTTGAAAAAGTCACCGGCTTTTTCTCGTTTGTTTTAGCCTAGCCTCTATCTCTCATTACTTGTCCGAGACGGAAACACAATGGTCAGCTAAAAATGCTTCGATGGAAATGGCCTGGTTGGTTCGAATCGATTCTTCGGCTGCCAAGCCAACGACAATCGACCAGAAGCCTTCATCCACCGTGGCGGTCGTAGTCTTGCGCCCTTCAATGTTGTCGATAAAGTATTTATGTTCGTAATACGTTCCTCCATGGTGACCGCTGCTTTGAATGACTTTTGGATAGCATGGTGTGGAAATGCGGCTCGCTTGGTGCTCTCCACTAAGAACTTCAAGGTAGGTCTCAGGTCTTTCAGCGGGCAGAAAATCGCTGTTTTCATATGCTTTTAAACGTCCTTGATTTCCGCACAAGGTTATTTCTTCATAAAACATTGGGGCAAACATACAGAGGTTAAAGGATGTATGGATATCATTTTCATATACAACAGTCACCTGTGCATGATCGAGCACATCGGAAGCTTGTTGATCGTACGAATATTCCTTAAAATTAACCGCTTGACCGCCTGTTGCGTACACCGTTTTAGGACGCGCTTGGGCGAATAAGTTAAGCAGATCAAAGTAGTGACATGCTTTTTCGACGAGAGTGCCTCCTGAGTATTTTGAAAACTTATTCCATTGGCGGACCTTGTCTAGGAACGGGAGGCGGTGCTCGACAATTGAAATCGTCTTAACGTCACCAATGGCTCGGCGTTCAAGAGCTTCATGAATCGCTTCGCTGTAAATCGCTTTGTGACGGTACTGCAGGCCAATTTGAAACACGCCGGAATAAGAAGCAGCTAGTTCGCGGATTTCAATGGCATCAGCGAGTGTTGTTGCCATAGGCTTTTCCAGCATGATGTGCTTTCCTGATTGCACCGCTTCCCTCACAATATCAATATGTGTATAGTTTGGCGTGCAAATAATGAGCGCATCAACATGAGGGTCATGGCAGGCTTCTTGAAGAGAAGAATAGCAATGTAACGTGTGCCCTTCATACGTGTCCTCAAACTGTTTTTTTGTGTGAGCCATGCTGCGCTTGTCCACGTCATAGATGCCGTGAATGGTTGCACGCCCTTCCAGCATTGTGACTTCAATGTGTTCCATGCCAATCATACCTGCACCAATAATAACAAATTTGTATTGAGGTGCAAGATCTTTAAAAATATGCCGATCTTCTTGTGGAAGGTATGCTGATTTAAAGTTGCTTCTAAAGAAGTTGCTATTCATTTCTAACATGAGGATCCCCCTTGATCAAAGATAGTTATGAATTAATATAGATAACTATCTTTCATTATAATAAAACGCTTACAAATGAGCAATAGAACAGAGACTTTTTTCGAGATGATGATGCGCTTCACCTGTCTCTTAACGCTACGTGACGCCTAAAGAATCAATCTAAACAGGAAATTGAACAAACGAAGCGAATTGTTGCAATACAAACATGTGAACCAAATAGGCATTCATAAGGTATATAAAAGGTGCTTTAGCGAACAAAAAATTAGGCATTTCTAATGGGAGGGTAACCAAGCAATGAAAACCATCTACGGGGACATCACATCAATACGTGAGCTTAAGCGCGAAGACGAGCAGGATGTGCATCGATATGCTTCTTTAGAAGAGACGTGCCGCTTCCAGATTTGGGGACCAAATACGAGAGAGGAGACGAAGGCGTATATCGACCAAGTGTTGGCGGATGCAGCAAGCCTCGAACGGAGTCGGTATGTGTTTTCAATTATTGATCGTTCGACGGGTTTAATGGTCGGTGCTGGAGAAGTGATTGTTAAGGATAGGTGGAATCAGGCGGGAGAGGTTGGGGATGTCGTCCATCCGGATTTTTGGGGAAAGGGGATCGCGACAGACGCTGCGACGTTGCTTATCGGTTTTGGGTTTCAGGAGCTCAGGCTGCATCGGATTGCGGCGACGTGTCATCCGGAAAATCGAGGGTCCTCGCGTGTACTTGAGAAGGTGGGAATGACGTTTGAAGGGTGTATTCGCGACCACTTGAAGCTGAAAAACGGTTGGCGTGACTCCTTATTATATAGCGTGCTTGAGGATGACTGGCGTAAGGGCGGTTGATCGTGTCCTACATAAGCTTTGTTCGTTTTTGTCAAAACTGAGTGAAGAAGAAGGGTTTGTGACGGATAAGGGCGAATGAGTAAGGGTGAGTCAATTGAAGTTAGTGATTATGATAGCGTTAACAATATATGAAAGGGGTCAGTCAAATGGCGGAAAAGGTAAAATGGGGCATTATGGGACCTGGTGGCATTTCTCGAAAGTTTGCTTCTGATCTTGTTAAATCAGAGAATGCGGAGCTTGTCGCTATAGGTTCACGGTCGCAGGAGCGGTCTGAGGCGTTTGCTAATGAATTTGGAGCATCCCGCGCATATAGCAGCTACGAAGCGTTTGTGCAGGATGAGAATGTAGAGATTGTGTATGTTGGTACGCTTCATCCAATGCATAAGGAGTGCGTACGTCTTTGCTTAGAGGCAGGGAAGGCGGTTTTATGTGAGAAGCCGTTTGCGATGGATGCAGCCGAAGCGGAAGAAATGATTCAATTGGCGAAAAAACATAACACGTTCCTCATGGAAGCGATGTGGACGCGTTATTTACCGCCAATCGTGCAAGTCAGACAGTGGCTTGAGGAAGGTCGGATCGGCGAGATTCGTACGATGACGGCCAACTTCGGTTTCAATGCCGGATGGAATCCGAACAGCCGTCTCCTTGATAAAAAGCTCGGTGGAGGGGCACTCCTCGATGCTGGAATTTATCCAATTTCATTTGCATCAATGGTATTTGGACAGCAGCCGGAGCGTATTCTGAGCAGCGCTCACATTGGTCAGACTGGCGTAGACGAGCACTTCTCAGCGATTTTTGAATACGACGGAGGGCGTAATGCAACATTAACGTCTGCGGTGCAACTAAATCTTTCTAATGATGCATTTATTTATGGGACAAAAGGTCATATTCATATGCCGGACTTTTTATTTGGAAGGTCGGCACATCTGTATGCCCAAGGCGGCGTTCAAGTGGATTTTGTCGACAATCGTTCTTTAAATGGTTATATTTTTGAAGCCGAAGAAGCGATGAGTGCTTACGCGAAGGGCGTAAAGAAAGTGCGATCATGCCGTTGAGTGAAACGAAAGCGATCATGGAAACGATGGATGCTTTACGAAAGCAATGGGGACTGGAGTATACTGAAACGGTTAACGTGTAATTGTATCATGCTGTTTCATGGAATCATAAATATGTGACAAGCCGATGAGAATCGTATACGCGAGACGAACTCATCGGCTTTTTAGGTAGCCAAAGAAGTGAGAGCAACGATACAAAAACAATCTTAAAGGGGGAGCTTAACAAGTGGCAGCCATCCAGGTCTTGTTGGTTTTCTTTCTGCTTGCGGTTATTCTATTTCTTTCTGGCTCGTGGAAAACATCTGAATATGACCGTACTCTTCGGGCTTTGAAGGTGACAAGAATCATTGCCATTGGTTCATGTGTCATTGCGATTGTAGAGCGTTAGGGCTTGCTTCTGATTTTGCTGCCCTTATTTGTATTTCTGTCTACCTTTGTTGGGCAGGAGCGCCTAAAGCGTAAAAAAATGTCCTAACACGTAGTATTGCTATTGGTTTTGCACAATGAAGCAACTTTATGAATGCTGATTTGTGTCAGTGCATACGGCAAATGTTTCACATGAAACATTTGCTCTAAGTGACATTTGTTGTTAACCTGTGCTAGCTGTTGAACAAAGGCAAGCACAGGTTTTTGTGTAACGAGTTATATTTTTATCGTCGTTCAAGCTTGTTTTTCTCCTAAACGTCCGACTTTTGCTAACCACCGTTGTCGTTTTTCAGACGATGACCCTTTCATTGGGGAGATTTCGGTGACACCGACAGGCTTCATTCCGCAAAAATTTAAAATATTTCGCTTCATTAGCTGTAGTCCGGCGCGTTTGTAAACGAAGCGTTCGTACCAGAGTGGGGTATCCATCGTAACAATGATGTGGGCAGTTTTCCCAGTGAGTAGCTTGTCCCATAAGGGGGACTTTTGTCGATATTGGTAAGCGAAACCTGGTAAAAAAGTGCGGTCGAAAAACCCCTTAAGAATGGCTGGCATTGTACCCCACCACGTGGGGTAAACAAAAACCAAATGTGTGGCCCACTTGATCAGTCTTTGCGCTTCTAAGAGATCGTTTTCGAGCTCTGTTCGCTTGCGGTATCCGTATGATAAATTCGGGTTGAAATCTAATTGGCTAAGTTCTAGCAATTGGACAGTTGCACCGCCGGCTTCTGCACCTTTGAAATATGACCGCGCCAAAGCGCTGCAAAAGCTTTCAGTGTCTGGATGCCCATTAATAATAAGTATTTGCTGTGAAGTCATCGTCGGTTCTCCTTTTTTATTTTTTGTAAAGTATTGCGCCGATTGTGATACGATAAAAAGAACATAAATGAAGCTTAATGAATTTCAATGAGCATGAGAATGATCGAAGGCGCAGAAGTGCTGTTGATTTGCGCAGTAATACAAGGGGGAAGAACATGTCTAATTGTGGGGCTTCCATTTCAATGCTATATCCACTGGTGAAAAGCTTGAAGCAAGGTGGCTATGACCTGAAGCTTTTTTGGTCTGAAGCGGTATTTGATGACCGGCTGCTACAAGATGCTGAGGCGCGAATACCAGAAGAAGAGCTTGAGCGGCTCATGCAGTTAGCAGCGGATTATACAGAGGATGATTTCTTTGGACTTCGTCAAGGGTGTTTGTTAGACGTCGCTGACATGGGTGCTGTTGGTTATATGATGATGCATTCAGGAACAGTTCTTGATGCTTTAAAGACGTATCAGCGCTACAATCGAATATTGTGCAGTGGATTTCAGCTAGATTGGGTTGTGATGGGGGAAGATGTTAAGCTGCGCATGTTTTTTCAAGATGAGAGTAAGCACATGTCGCGACACTGTGCAGAAGATATGGCGAGTGCACTGTATCAGTTACTTCTTAAAATGACAAATCAAGTCATTCATTTACGTGGCGTTTCTTTTATGCATGCATCTCCTCACGAAGTGAAGCCTTATCAAGACATTTTTGGACAGGTGCCACGTTTTCAAGCTTCTGAAAATGCATTAATGTTTTCTAAAAAGATCCTTAATGAACCAATTCTCTATGCGAATGCTAAGCTTAAAGCGACATTTGAACAGATCGCAGCCGACGTTTTAAAAAGATTGCTTCAAGGGCAAACCTTTGCTGATCAGGTGACACAATGGATCGCAGCGCGTATGCCGAAACACCTTCCTACATTGCAGGAGACAGGAGCCGCCTTTCAGCTCAGCACCCGATCATTACAGGTCAAGCTGCAAGCAGAAGGAACGACCTATAATGCGTTGACGGCGGCACTGCGTAAAGAATCGGCAGTCGAATATTTAAGACGCTCTGAGTACACTGTTGGAGAAATTGCTTATTTACTTCATTATTCTGAGCCAAGCGCCTTCCAGACTGCTTTTCGTAAATGGATGGGGATAAGCCCTGGGCAGTACCGCGACTTACAGAGAGATCAGAAGTAAAAAGGGATGACGGTTTCATATGAAACATTGGCTAGGTCTAAGCCAGAGGGCAACCTGTGCGAGCTGTTAAATAACGGCAAGCACAGGATTTTTGTGTGGCGAATCGCATTGTAAATATGTTTCAAGCTTTTGGGTCAACAACGTTGAACAAAAAGCGATTTGGAGTGGTATCTAAGTGAGTTAGGTGATTCTTAAGGGCTGCTTGATTGCCAGATAGATCGTATTTTAATATAATTCAGCCGCATTTTTGAACACAATGTTTCGTGATAAGATCACATTTTTACGTGAATGTTTTTTAACAATGACTTTCATTTGTTCCGAATAACCGATACAATCTAGAACTATGGTATTGATATCATAGTTTCTGAGTTCATTTGCAGCCGTAATAAGCGATTGTTCATCGAATGCGTATGGAGAGCTTGCTGCAGGTATCGCTTTAAAACCTGCACTTTTCCATTTCTGTTCAATAGATTTAAATTGTTCTGGTAGAGGTACGATGATACCGATTTGTCCTTTGTTTCTAAAAATTCCTTGAGCCACATGGTTTAATAAATAATCTGGATAAATGATTGGAACATCTGAGTGGAAAGGTTTAAATTCGCCTGTACACGCCAAGACAATCAAATTTACTTGATCTTGATTAAATTCACTAATGATTTGTTGAATGATGGGAAGGATTTTTTCTTTAGCCATGGTAGCATCAGTACCATCTTTTAGTCTTGAAACAAGCGTCGTTTGACCAGGTTCAGGCTTTATTTGATCCAGTTTTTCATGAGTAAAATGGTCAAGTACACCACGTTGGATAAATTCAACATTGTGTGGAAAGAATTTTTCCACTTCAGGTATTAGATCTGTTCTTGGTGCTTGCCCAATTGTAACGACACCAATTTTTATGCTCATGGATAGAACTCCTTTTAAATAAAGAGAAGCAGAATAGGTTTCTGCTTCTCTTGGCTGAATTATTTTCAATTGAAATATTGGCACCATTTGGACTGACAACGTAAATAGATTCGTC
Source organism: Litoribacterium kuwaitense (assembly GCF_011058155.1). NCBI lineage: Bacteria > Bacillati > Bacillota > Bacilli > Caryophanales > Bacillaceae > Litoribacterium > Litoribacterium kuwaitense. The sequence goes on from NZ_JAALFC010000024.1 coordinate 42,788, forward strand.
AGGGGATAGGTTGAACCCTTTGACTTTGGTAGTGACACCTGTTGCAATATCGAGGTTATCGAATGCGATTGTTGCATAATCTTCTAAAATTTCTGTGACAGCTTCTTGATATAACGCAGCGCGTTCTTCTTGGTCAACTGTTTCTGTTACTGCGCGGTCTAGGAGTTCATCTACTGTACTGTTTTCGTATGCTTTACCATTACCATTAGACCCGTGTTGACTAGAGTGAAAACGTGGGTTCAGGAAAAAATATGGGTCTGGATACCAGGACCAACCGCCAATGCTCAGTGGCGCGTTATTGTTAGAGATCGTTTCTGTTAATGTGCCCCATTCAGAGACTTGGATGTTCACATCAACATTTAAATTTTCTTTCATTTGGTTTTGGAAAATTGTCGCATAGTTTGTACGTGATTCGAGTACATAAAGATCAATTTCAAAGCCACCTGCATATTCCGTCTGATCTAGAATTTCTTTTGCTTCTTCCGGGTTATATTCCGCTTTTACTGACTCAAAAGATTCATCATAGCCCCAGGAGCCCTTTGGTAGTGGTCCATGCGCAACAGTACCCCCACCCCATTGGTGTACACCTTGGACGATTTCTTCAATATTTGTCGCTTTGGAAATCGCTTCTCTGACTTTAGGGTTGGCAGTAGGACCTTGTTGGTAATTCATATCGAGATAAGTGATGGATAGACCAGGAGTGGATAATAACTCCAGATTTTCATCCTTTTTAATAACCTCTCTATTCTGCCCTTTGATATGTGTAGCGATGTCAATGTCACCGGAACGTAAAGCATTTGTCCTCATCGACGGGTCAGTAATGAATTTGTAAGTGACTCCATCAAGGTGAGGTTCTTCACCCCAATAGTTGTCATGCTTTACTAAGTCCACTTGCTGGTCAGTTTGCCAATTTTCCAGCATAAATGGGCCTGTACCAACTAAATGAGCACCAAATTGATCTCCCCAACCTTCCACTTCTTCTTTTGGAATAATGATATTACCTTGGTCGGTCAACATAGCTAGTAAGGCGGAATTTGGTTCCTCTAGGTGGATTTTGACTTCAAATTCAGACGTCACTTCCACACTTTCAACACCAGCTAATCGGTTTTGTGCTGAATTATTAACTGAACGCTCTAAGCTGAATTTCACGTCTTCAGCAGTCATTTGTCTTCCGTCTTGATATTCTCCTGGTTGGAAGTAAACATCATCTCTCAACTTGAATGTGTAGGACATCATATCATCGGCAGCTTCCCACTCAGTGGCTAATGAAGGTATGAAGCTTTGTAAATCTTGATCATAGACAATTAAAGTGTCTGCAATCGAGCGCATGATTTGTCCTTCATAAACCCCTGTATACAGAGAGGGATCTAACGTTGCTGCATTGGATGATAACCCAATATTCAATATGCCACCGCTCTCAGTATTTTCGCCTTCGGCAGCTTCTTTGCGATCTGTTTGGTTGGCTGTTTGAGAATCATCTCCTGAAGAGCACGCTGCTAGTACCATTGAAACTACACCGAAAATTGCAACGAATAAAGCCAACTTACGATAACGCTTTAGCATGAAAATTCCCCCCTTTTAATTGATTCATATACTGAAACGAAGATTCAAATAATGAATTATAAATCAATTTACACAAAAACGCCTTGATTGTAAATAGTATTAAAAAAAAAACAAAAACTTTGCGATTTTTAAAATAAGCCATTTACACGAGAGTGGAAGGGTGGTAATGTTCAATTAATTCAAATACTAAAACGGTAGTTCAAATACTGAATCAAGGAGGGGTTTTTTGAGGGGCTTTTTATTTAAGAGAATATTACAGTTAATCCCAACATTATTAATTGTTGCGGCGATTGTATTTCTCATCACTCGCATTTTACCGGGAAATCCAGCTGCTGTAATGCTGGGCCCTCAAGCTAGTGCGCAAGATATAGCTGAATTTTCTGAAAAGTTAGGATTGAATGATCCGCTTTATCAGCAATTTTTTGAATATGTCATCCGTTTAATTACATTAGACTTCGGAAATTCGCTTTCTTATAATCAACCGGTTGTCAATTTGATTCTAGAACGTTTCCCAAATACGATCATCTTGGCAATCAGTGCGATATTAATCGCTGTGACCATCGGAGTGCCCGCAGGGATTATTGCTGCGAGAAACCAGAATAATATTATTGATTATTCCGTTACAACCTTATCTTTAATCGGTGTTTCAATGCCAATTTTTTGGTTAGGTATCATGTTAGTCCTCTATTTCAGCGTTAACTTGGGATGGCTTCCTGCCACAGGGATGGGGTCACTAGAAGAAGGTTTTGGAGATTTCCTCAGCCATCTGGTATTACCTAGTCTTGCCTTAGCCACAATCCCTACAGCACAATTTTCAAGGGTCATTCGTTCCAGTATGTTGGAAACCATTTCCCAGGACTATATTAAAACCGCTCGTTCAAAAGGCTTAAAAGAATCTATCGTCATCTATAAGCACGCTTTTAAAAATGCTTTGACTCCTTTATTGACGGTCATGGGGTTGCAATTTTCTATGTTATTAGGCGGAGCAGTATTGACAGAGACGATTTTTAGCTGGCCTGGAATGGGATTGTTAATTATTGATGCCATTGAAAAACGGGATTTTGTCGTTGTACAGAGCACAGTCATTTTTATTGCGTTTATTTACGTAGTGATTAACTTGATTGTTGATGTACTTTACAAAGTCGTTAATCCCAAAGTCAATCTTGGCAGCGATGGCGGGGGTGAAAACTAGGAATGAGTACAATGGAAGAGATGGAACAAGCGAAAGAGCTTCAATATCAAAAAGCTAAAAAAGAGCAATCTTTTATCCGGAAATTATTGCGTAATAGATTTGCTGCACTAGGTTTATTTGTCATCTTGCTTTTATTGATCGTAGCGTCATTCGCACCGTTTATTGCCACGCATCCTCCAAATCAAATGGAAGTAGGGAATACTTTGTTGGGTCCTGGTGAAGCGGGACATCTTCTAGGGACGGACAGCTATGGACGTGATATCTTTAGTCGTATTGTTTACGGAGCGCGTATATCCTTAATCGTTGGGATTTCTGCAGTATTGTTCGGCGCTATTTTCGGCTCCCTTCTAGGGTTGATTTCCGGGTATTTTGGAGGCAAAACGGATACGGTCATCATGAGATTCATTGACGGTATGATGGCATTTCCTTTCATATTGCTTGCCATTGTTTTAATGACTGTATTAGGTCAAGGCCTAGTCAACGTCATTATCGCTATTGGAATTTCTAACATTCCCGGATTTGCTAGGGTTTTTAGAGGGCAGGTATTAAGCGTAAAAGAATCAGAATATATAGAAGTCACCCGGTCATTAGGTGCTAAACATGGAAGGATTTTGTTTAGGCATATTGTTCCTAATAGCGTAGCTCCATTGATCGTTTATGCAACGATGGGCGTTGCCGGAGCGATTATATCTGAAGCGTCCTTGAGCTTTTTAGGATTAGGTGTTCAGCCTCCTACAGCTTCCTGGGGGAGCATGTTGCAAGAAGGTAAAAATTATCTTGTTTTAAGCCCGGAACTCGCAACTTTCTCAGGATTGGCAATATTGATTACAGTGCTTGGTATCAACTTATTCGGTGACGGGTTAAGAGATGCTCTAGACCCTAAGATGAAGTTATAGCGGGGGTGATGAACGTATGACAGAAACGCTTTTAAGTGTAAAAGATTTAAAAGTCGAATTTAAGTCAGGGTCGATTATTACAAAAGCTGTAAATGGTGTGAGTTTTGACCTGGCTGAGAATGAAAATATCGGAATTGTAGGGGAATCGGGTTCTGGAAAGAGTGTTACAGCTACTTCTCTTCTTCGTCTAATTCCTGATCCACCTGGAAAAATCACAGGTGGTGAGGTCAATTTTAAAGATAAGGACTTATTAAAGCTTAAAAAAAATGAAATGAGGAAAATTCGGGGGAAGGAAATTTCAATGATTTTCCAAGATCCTTCGACAAGTTTAAACCCTGTGTTTACCGTTGGGGACCAGCTCATAGAATCGATTCGGACACATAATAAATTATCAAAAAAAGAAGCAAAGAAGAAGGCTGTGGAGATGCTGGATTTAGTAGGAATTCCAGCTCCTGAAAAAAGGATCGATATGTATCCCCATGAATTTTCGGGAGGAATGCGCCAAAGGGTAATGATCGCGATTGCATTATCTTGTGATCCTAAATTACTGATCGCGGATGAACCGACAACTGCATTAGATGTAACTGTCCAAGCACAAATATTAAATTTGATGAAAAAATTACAAGAAGAACGCAATATGTCTATCATCATGATCACCCATGATCTAGGCGTTGTATGGGAAACATGCGACAAAATTCTCGTCATGTATGCTGGTAGAGTTGTAGAGTCCGGAACAGTAGAAGAGATTTATAAAGTTCCGCTTCACCCTTATACATGGGGTTTATTAGATTCCCAAATTACAGAATCTCAGGATAATTTTTCTCCACTATCCACTATTCCAGGGAGCCCGCCTGATTTAAGTTTTGAAATTACAGGGTGTCCATTTGCCGATCGGTGTCCCTACGCACAAGACATCTGTTATGAGAAAACTCCAGCGTTGACTGAACCTGCTGCAGGACATGCGGTTGCCTGTCATTTTCAAACGATCGATCAGACATTGGAGCGAAGGGAGGAAGCATACGTTGCAGGAGGCACTGTTAGAAGTTAAAGATTTAAAGAAGCATTTTCCAGTGAAAAATGACATTCCCTTTAAAAAGTCGACCCAAAGTGTGAAGGCAGTAGACGGGGTGAATTTTAACGTATTCCCTGGTGAAACTTTAGGTGTTGTAGGGGAATCAGGTTGTGGTAAATCCACGATGGCACGGCTTGTTAATCAGTTGATCAAACCATCTGGCGGAACCGTCAATTTTAAAAATGAAAACCTAATTGGAATGAATGCAAAGACACTACGCAAAACTCGAAAGAAAATTCAAATGATCTTCCAAGATCCATATGCTTCTCTTGATCCACGTATAAAAATAGGGGAATTAATAGCTGAGCCCTTGGTGATTCATAAGGTAGGTAATGAAAAAAGCAGGAGAAAACGGGTGGAGGAATTACTGGAAATTGTCGGGCTCAATAAGAGATTTGCAGATCGATTCCCTCACGAGTTTTCAGGAGGACAAAGGCAGCGTATCAATATTGCCAGAGCTTTGACTTTGAACCCTGAACTTGTCATATGTGATGAACCTGTATCGGCTTTAGATGTTTCTGTCCAAGCGCAAGTCATCAACCTTTTAAAAAAATTACAAACAGAATTTAATTTAACGTACATCTTTATCTCGCACGATTTGAATGTTGTCCGTTACATGTGTGATCGCATTGCAGTGATGTATTTAGGAAAAATTGTTGAAGTCGGTTCCTTTGAAGAAATCTATTCCAATCCTCAGCATCCATACACAAAGGCGTTATTTTCAGCCATTCCTAAAGAGAGTCCTTTTGAAGAGAAAGAACGGATCATTTTAGAAGGTACAGTGCCTAGCCCATTAGATCCACCGTCTGGCTGCAGGTTTCATGAACGGTGCCCGGTGGCGATCGAAATTTGTAAAACAAAAGAACCCAAAGTTATAACATCAAATCTTGAACACCAGGCATCTTGCCATTTGGTTGACTAATATTGGAGGTATGACAATGTCAATGAAACACGTTATGGACATATATGAATTGATGGATGACATCGCAGTCACAGGAGAAACCATTAAACAATACTTATCACGTATCAGTGAAAATGGACAAATTGAAGTTCATACAATTGAAGGTGAAAAAGGGAAGACTGACTTTATTAAAGTGACGATTCCAGGTAAAAACGGTAAATCCCAAGGAGGGAATGCTCCTACGCTAGGAATTATCGGGCGATTAGGTGGTATTGGAGCACGACCGGAAATGACCGGATTCGTTTCAGACGGTGATGGCGCATTATCCAGTATGGCAGCAGCAGCAAAATTACTAGATATGACAAATAAGGGAGATCAGTTAAGCGGAGATGTTATCTTAACGACACATATATGTCCGAACGCTCCAACTCAAGAACATGAACCCGTGCCATTTATGGATTCCCCGGTTGATATTTTGACTATGAATAAATACGAAGTGGCTAAAGAGATGGACGCCATTCTCTCTATTGACACGACAAAAGGTAATAACATTATCAACCACCGCGGTTTTGCGATTACCCCGACTGTAAAAGAAGGTTATATTTTAAAAGTCAGTGACGACTTACTTTATGTATACACACAATCAGTCGGAAAACTACCAGTCACCATGCCGATTACAACTCAAGATATTACACCTTATGGGAATGATGTTTACCATATAAATAGTATTCTTCAGCCTTCGGTAGCCACCGATAAGCCAGTCGTCGGCGTGGCGGTTACAACAGAGACAGCAGTTGCAGGATGTGGAACTGGGGCGAGTCGTGTCACAGATATTGAAGAAGTGGTTCGTTACTGTATTGAAGTGGCCAAGGTTTATGGACAATCAAAATGTCACTTCTACAACGAAGAAGAATTCAACCACTTGGAAAATCTATATGGGAAGATGACACACTTGCAATCATTAGGGAAACAAGGAGAATTGGTATGACGAATAAGCAGGAACTTAAAGATCGTTTGATCAATGAAGTTGAAAATCATAAAGACGAACTGATCGAATTATGCAGCCGATTGATTCAAATTCCTAGTGAAAACCCACCTGGGGACTCGACAGAAATCACTGAATTTATTGATCAATACTTGAAAAACGCCGGTGCTGAAACGCATTGGTATGAATCTGCTGACAAAATGTACAATTTAGTATCAACGATTGGTGAAGATCGAGGAGGAAAACATTTAATTTACTGTGGTCATTCAGATGTAGTCCCAACGGGCGATCACTCGAAATGGGATTTCAATCCTACTTCCGGTGAAATTCAAAATGGCTGGTTGCTTGGAAGAGGAGCCAGTGATATGAAAGCAGGGTTAGGTGGGATTATCTATACTTTTGCTCTCTTGAAAAATTTGGACATAGATCTGCCAGGTCAATTAACGCTAGCAGTAGTGCCAGATGAAGAAACAGGGGGGGAATTTGGAGTTCCCTGGCTGTTGGAAAATCAACTGATTCATGGCGATGGCTGTTTAATTTCAGAACCATCCTCTCCCTTTAACCCTACGATTGGTCAAAAAGGATCTTATTGGTTTAAACTGAAAGTGTTTGGAGAGCCAGGTCACGGAAGTCTATCTCCGTTAGCAGGAAACAATGCTATTATTAATATGTTAGATGCTATTCATGAAATACGTAAATTGTGGGAGTTAGAGATTGAGATTCCTGATGAAGTCAAGCCATTAATCGAAAAATCAAAGCGTTATATGCGTGAAGTTGAAACAGATCGTGAAGCTTTCCAACCGGTGATGGATCATATCACTGTAAATATCGGTAGAATCCAGGGTGGTACCAAGTCGAATATGATTCCTGAAAGCTGTGAAGTGGAAGTCGATTGCAGATTACCCTTTGGCATTACACAGGATGATGTAAGTGAAATTTTGCATAAAAAACTCGATGCTTTAGGAATTGAATATGAAATAAGCCGCTTTGGATTCCGCAGCAATGCAAACTATACTGAGGCAGAAGATCCAGTGTGTGAAGCGATCGTTAATAATATCACGTATGTTACAGGGCACGAAGCATATGGAGTCATGCAGTGGGCTAGTAGCGATGCACGACATTTCAGAGAGCATCACATTCCCGTACTTCAATATGGGCCAGCTTATTTACCAAGCATTCACGGCTATAATGAAAAAGTTAAGGTAGAAGATATTGTGAGATGCTGCAAAGTTTATATTGCAGCAGTGATTGATTACCTTTATGAAGGATAATTTATAAGTTATGATGATTATGGTGCATATATTAGCGTATTTCTAATGTGTGCACCATTATTTCGTTTAGGAGGAAATGTTGCGGATGCTAAAAACATTAAGCCTTGCTTTAGAGGTATTAAAGATGTTTACGAAAGATAAACCAACATGGGGTGGGAGAGAATTAGCAGCTACATTAAATCAAAATCATACAAAAATTTATCGTATCTTAGAAACACTAGAACGACACAAATTCTTAAATAAAAATAAGGAAACAAAGAAATATTCACTTGGTTTCAAAGTATGGGAGCTTGGGAATACGGTGTCTGAAAATTTTCGTATAAATGAACTCATACATCCAATTTTAGAAAAAGTGAGCGAAAAGACAAATGAATCCGTTTTCTTAACGATCTTGGATGGTGAAGAAGGATTGACCTTCGATGCTGTGGAAGCGATGACCACGGTGCGATTTTCAGTTTCAATTGGCAGTCGTACACCGCTATTCACTGGCGCTTCATACCGAGCCATTTTAGCTTATATGTCCGAAGATTTCATAGACCATTATTTAGAAGGGAATTTTACAAAATACACAGAAAAAACGAAGGTAGATCCTGAGATCATTCGAGAAGATTTAAGGTTGATCAGAAAAAATGGTTATGCAATGAGCGAAGGTGAATATACCGAAGATGTCGTTGCAGTTGCGATTCCAATTTTCCAAAATGATCAGATTGTCGCCTCGCTAACAGTTTCGGGACCTAAGTATCGTATTGAAGATGAACATATTGAATTATTTATAAAGGAGTTATCACAAGCTGAAATAGAACTGAATAAAGTCTTGGAAAAATACGGTTCTCATTATTTTGGTTTATGAGTTTAAAAAGTAGGAGAGGAAGAGTGCGATGAGGTTAATAGATACGGCTAAATCGGTTCTATTAAAGAACTTAACGTTAAAAAAAGGTGAAAATGTACTGATTATCACAGATGACGAAAAACAAGATATTGCAGATTTATTTTACCAAGCTGGTCAGGAGCTTTTGCATGAAACGACAATTGTTAAAATGCAAACTCGGAAAAAATCCGGTGAAGAACCACCTCAACTCATTCGTTCAATCATGAAATTGTCAGATGTCATCTTATGTGTAACGGAGCATTCTTTGACACATACACAGGCTAGAAAAGAAGCTTCTGAAGCCGGTGCTAGAGTAGCTACGATGCCAGGCGTTTCATTAGATATGCTAGAAAATGGTGCGATTTCAGCTGATTATGATGAAGTCCAAGATCTAACTGAGAAGTATTGCCAACATTTAGATCGTGGAGAAGAGGTTAAACTTGTAAAAGGTGAGCATGAATTAACGTTTTCTATAAAAAACAGAAAAAGTATTAGGAGCACAGGTGTGTTCAAGCAAAAAGGCGCGTCTGGTAATGTACCGTCTGGAGAAAGTTACATAGCTCCCATCGAAGATTCTGCAAATGGAACAGTGTTGATCGATGGTGCGATCAGTAACATAGGTGTACTTGATGAACCGATCATTTTAAAGATCGATTCTGGAAGGTTAGTTGATGCTACAGGAAAAGATGGTCAAAAGTTATTAGATCTCCTAGGTGAGGGTGATGGGCGAACCATTGCTGAGTTCGGTATAGGCACAAATAAGAGAGCTCGTTTAATCGGTAATATCTTGGAAGATGAGAAAGTTTTTGGAACAGTACATATTGCATTTGGTAGCAATAAATCTTTTGGAGGAACGACGGATGCAGGTGTACATATTGATTGCATTATAAAAAAGCCGAGTGTGTTGATCGATTCGCAGGAAGTTTTGAACTTTAACTAATATGTAATTATATGTAAAATAGGAATACTTTAGTGAACGATTCCCCACTTAGCTGCGCTGAAGTGGAAGCTTCTTAGTTCCAACGCTCAAGTCAGAGGATCCTTGCATGACAAAAGCAATCTTTCAACTTCCTAAGCTCGTATGGGACAATGTTCGAGAAAAGGAAGCTAAACAGCAAAAGCTTTCAATGAGACGCCCGAGTTTGTTATTCACCAGTTTCTAGATGTACATCTTGGCAACAGCATTATGAACGATTTTTTACCGGAAAAGTAATCATATTACGAAAAAATCAGTATGTCTTTTGTGTTGCGAGAGAAAATGAAAGTAGTGCATACGTGTGAAAGGTTGTACAATAGAACAGTGAATAGACCGTAGTTGAACGGACTTGATAGAAACGAGGATCAGCAATATGACATCATTTAACGATTTTTCGTTGCACCCGCATTTGCTTAATGCTTTAGAAGAAAAGCGGATTCAGCAACCAACCGATATTCAAAGACAAACCATTCCAATGATTTTGCGTCGCAAAGATGTGATCGCCCAGGCACAAACCGGCACAGGAAAAACACTCGCTTATTTGCTGCCCATTCTTCATCAACTTGATGCCTCCAACCATGGGGTTCAGGCATTAATTGTCGCACCGACACGTGAATTGGCATTACAAATTACGGCAGAAGCGTCAGATTTGCTGGCTCACGATGATATGGATGTGCTGGCGCTCTACGGTGGTCAACAGGTTGAACAACAGCTGAAACGACTCGAAGGAAAAACACCCATTGTTGTTGCTACACCAGGACGCTTACTCGACCATTTAAATCGCGGAACGTTGCGCTTAGGCAGCCTTCGTTTTCTCGTACTCGATGAAGCGGATCAGATGCTTGATATTGGCTTTCTGGCGGACATGGAGGAAATCATTACTCGTTCGCCTGGCAACCGGCACATGGTGCTATGCTCGGCAACGATGCCGCAGCCGATCCAAAAGCTTGCTCGTCGGTATATGAAAGCGCCGGTGACGTTGAAAAGTGAATCCGACACCGTCACTGTCAAGGAAATTAAGCAATGGGCTGTTGAGACGACAGCTCGGGCGAAAAAAGATAATTTAGTAACGTTGATTCACCAGCTTCAGCCATTTCTCGCCATTGTCTTTTGTCGGACAAAACGTCGTGCGAGTGAGCTCAATGGTGATTTATTAGAAGCAGGCTTGCTGTCGGATGAACTGCACGGTGATCTTTCGCAAGCCAAACGAGAGCGCATTATGAAGCAATTCCGCGATGCGAAGCTCCAAGTGCTTGTTGCTACAGATGTTGCCGCGCGCGGGTTAGATGTTGAAGGAATTACCCACGTGTTTAATTATGACGTGCCGCCTGATGCGGAGCAGTATGTGCATCGAATTGGGCGAACGGGGCGAGCGGGTGCATCGGGCTTGGCGGTAACACTTGTAACACCCGGGGATGTGAACGAGCTGAGGCGGATAGAACGAGGCATTCAGATGACGTTGAAGCGTCAAGTTGTGGAGGAAGGTCGTCTCGTTTCAAAAGGAGAAGCGTCAAAGCGGCGAGCAGGCCGGAAAGAAACTACTAGGAAGCCGAACAGCCGTCAAGCACAGGCAGACTCTACCGCGCCGTCCCGCGGTAAGCAAAAAGGCCGCAAGTCATTTGGCAAAAGTAGTGGACCGGCAGGAGGAAATAAAGTGAAAAGTACACGTCAAGCAGGTGGAAGAGGCCGGACAAAATCACAAGGCAGACGTGGTGGACGATCAAGATAAACAGCAGGTGAACTCCATAAAATGTATGCAGGATGACACTCCCAGTCTTCAAACAGGCTGGGGGCATTTTAGCTAGAATCATCCTGTGTTCCACGTGAAACAGAGCAGTTGTTTTGACTACGGATCGTGTTTGCGGGAGGGTTATATGAATATCGATAGCTTGACCATGTTTTGCCGTGTTGTTGAGAAGGGGAGTATTAGTGAAGCTGCACGTATCGGGTACGTGTCTCAGCCGGCGGTGACGAAGCAAATTCGCCAGCTTGAAAAGCGCTACAATGCATTATTATTTATGCGAACATCGAATCGGCTGATCCCAACAGACGCGGGAGCCATTTTGTATGAATATGCGAAGGAAATCGTTGAATACGATAAACGATCGATGGAGGCTGTGGGTGCCGTCCATGAGAAATTGCAAACATCTCTTCATATTGGTGCTAGTCCAACGATTGGCGAATATACAATACCGGAGCTGTTAGGGGCATTTACTCATGAGCATGATGATATCCATTTCCAATTGACGATCGGAAGCACAGAGACCATTTTAGGCAATTTACAAGATAATCGAATTGATGTAGCAGTCGTAGAAGGTTATACAGATGGTGAAAGTGTAAAGAACCAGCGTCTATTAGCTGAGAAATTTACTACTGATGAGCTTATTTTGATTACATCAAAAGACCATCGTTGGCAAGATCGGGAAAGTATTCAAGTGCATGAATTGGCTGAAGAAAAAATGATAACAAGGGAGTCCGTCTCGGGAACAAACCGGATGATCGAGTTCGCTTTGAAAGACCATGGGTATATGAGAATATTCAGTGGTACATGGCCCTCGGCAGTGTTCAAGCGATTAAAAGTGCGGTTGAAGCAGGGTTGGGCGTTAGTATTATTTCAAGAC
>NZ_JAALFC010000025.1 GCF_011058155.1 Litoribacterium kuwaitense
AATCGTCGTTTTTACAACCGATCACGGGCATTTCTTCGGCCAGCACGGTTTGCATGACAAAGGCGGATTCCATTATGAAGACGTGATGAGGTTACCATTTATTGTTCGCTATCCAGAAAAGGTTCCGGCGGGCCGAGTGTCCTCCGCCCTGCAATCGCTCGTCGATCTAGCGCCGACGTTTTTAAGCTTTGCGGATATCCCGATTCCACGCACGATGACTGGTGTGGATCAAAGTGACGTATGGTCTGGGGAAGCTGATGACGCAAGGGACCATATCTTATGCGAAAACCGCACGCAGCCGACCGCTTTTCATATGAAACGTATGTCGATCAGCGCTATAAACTATCAATCTACTATCGTGAAACGTATGGTGAGCTGTTTGATTTAGAGACAGATCCGCAAGAGCTGAATAACCTGTGGGATGATCCAGCCTATGCTGATCTGAAATCAGCGCTTTTAATGAAGTACGCTTGGGCAGAGCTGGAGAAGGAACCGTTGCCGATGCCGCGGGTATGGCAGGCCTAAGTGAAGCAAAACTAGATACCTTGGATAAAAAGGAGAATGTTGAGTGGGGAATGATAATGTCTTATTTATTATGACTGACCAACAGCGCGCGGACTGTGTAGGCGTGAATGATAACCCTTACATTGAGACGCCGAATTTAGACTGGCTTGCTGCGCAAGGCGTGAACTTTACGAACGCATACACACCGAGTCCGTCGTGTATTCCGGCGCGCGCGGCTTTATTAACAGGCATGGCCCCGTGGAATACAGGTATTTTAGGAATGGGCGCAGGTCAAGGTCAGATGGGTGTTGGCTTTTCCCACACTTTGCCTGGTGAGCTGGCGAAAGCAGGTTACCAGACGCAGCTCGTTGGAGAAGGGCACTTCTACCCGCAACGGTCGTTAAATGGTTTTCACAACACTTTGTTAGACGAGTCTGACCGTGCTGAAGATCCTCAATTTACGTCAGATTATAAAGAGTGGTTTAACAAACATAAAGACGGGGAGTACGACGTCGTTGACCATGGAATCAATTGGAATTCTTGGATGGCACGTCCTTATCACGCGGTAGAACATTTACATCCGACGAACTGGACAGTGAATGAATCAATCAAATTCTTACAGAAACGTGACCCGAGTAAGCCTTTCTTTCTCATGACATCTTTTGCACGTCCGCACTCACCGTATGACCCGCCAAGCTACTATTTTGACATGTATAAAGATAAAGAATTACCAAAGCCATATGCTGGCGCATGGAACGACGTTTACGGACCCGAGCGTAAAGCTATTGAGCCTGATGCATGGCGGGGTATTCGAAGTGAAACGGAAACGCAGCGTGCCCGGGCGGGGTATTACGGATCGATTACCCATATTGATCAACAAATCGGGCGGTTACTATTATATTTGCAAAAATGCGGACAGCTGCACAATACGCTCATCATTTTTACTTCGGATCATGGAGATATGCTGGGAGATCATCAATTGTGGAGAAAGACGTATGCATATGAAGGCTCAGCCCGTGTTCCATTGATTATCAAGCCCCCGCGAGAGCTTGAATGCAAGCAAAAAACGGTTGCGGATGCGGTAGTGCTGCAAGATATCATGCCGACGATCCTTGATATTGTGGATGCTGACATTCCAGAAACCGTCGACGGCTTGAGCTTAAGAGGTGCGATTGAAGGAGACATGTTCCCAAGGACATATATTCATGGGGAGCATAGTGCTTGTTACGCTGAAAGTCAGGAAATGCAGTATTTAACGGATGGTGAATACAAATATGTTTGGCTGCCACGCTTGCACGAGGAGCAGTTGTTTCATATTAAAGAAGATCGAGGGGAAAGTGAAGATCTCGCCAAGGACATAGCGTACAATGATGTCTTAGTGATGTGGCGCAAACGAATGGTCGATCTTCTGGAAAAGCGTCAACTAGGGCTGACGTCGGGAGACGAGCTCGTCAGTCAAGCCGGAAAGCCGCCGATCGTTTCACCAAAGTATCAAGAACGGTTGGAGCGGTCGAGTTACAAATGGATGTAAGCTTGATTGATCAGATTTAAGATCACACAACAAGGAATAAACTTTATTTAGTGAGGGATCAATATTGAGCCAACCGAACATCATTTACATTTTGACAGATGACATGGGCTACGGTGATCTAAGCTGTTACACAGCCCAGCAATATCAAACAAAGCATATTGATCGCCTTGCAGATGAGGGGCGGCTATACACTGACGCTCATTCAACTTCGGCTGTTTGTACACCTTCGCGCTACAGCATATTGACAGGTAGATATTGCTGGCGAGGACCGGTAAAAAAAGGCGTTTTACACGGACACGATCCGTCCATTCTTGAACCTAACCGTGAGACGGTTGCCTCGTATCTAAAATCGTATGGATATCGGACTGCTTGTATTGGCAAGTGGCATCTTGGTTTAGGATGGGCGAAGGATCAACATGCTCCTCACGGTGTAGACTACACCCTGCCAATTCAAGATGGTCCAATAGACCATGGCTTCGACTACTTTTATGGCATTTCGGCATCCCTTGACATGCCACCTTATTGTTTTATCGAAAATGACCGAACGGTGGGTATTCCTTCTGTGCCTAAAGATCCAGTCGATTTTAGCCAAGAAGGTCGTGATGGCTTTATGGTTCCTGGTTGGAAGGACGAAGATGTGAATTCCACCTTGACGGAAAAGGCTCTCGATTTTATTAAGCAGCATGATACAGAAAAAGAAGATCCGTTTTTCTTATATTTATCGCTGACCGGGCCTCATACCCCTTGGTTGCCGAAAACAGAATTTCACGATCAAAGTGGCGTCGGTCCAAGAGGAGATTTAATTCTTGAAATTGATGATACGGTCGGGCAGATTTTATCATTACTTGAAGAAAAAAACATGAGAGAAAATACGATGGTCATCTTTACGAGTGATAATGGTCCCGATCCATGTCGTGAGGAAATGACGTCTTATGGCCATATGTCAACAGCACAGTGGCGGGGGCAGAAAGCAGATATTTGGGAAGGTGGACATCGTGTTCCATTTATCGTGAGCTGGCCTGTCCGTGTACCTGAAGGGACTGTTAGCCATTCCCTTCTGTCACTCAGTGACTTAATGGCTACATGTGCTGCAATCGTTGATGGAACATTGCCGCAAGATGCTGGCGAGGATAGCATGAGCCAACTTTCAGAAATGACAGGACAGACGTCTGCTGAACCATTACGTGAGTCAATCATTCTTCATTCTTTTGAAGGGATGCTGTCTTTAAGAAAAGGGGATTGGAAATATATCCGGGGTGCTGGCGGAGGCGGGTTCGATTTACGTGACAGAAGTCGAATTGGTATACCACACACGGACGATCGTGTGGTAAAGCCCGATGATCCTCAAGAGCAGCTTTATCAATTAGTCAATGATGAGGAGGAGCGAGTAAACAAAATACACGATGCTCCTGAAAAATTGCTGGCCTTAAGTCAGGAATTGGATGAGCTCATTGCGGCTGGACGGACAAGACCATGAAGCCATGCATAAAGTTGCTAGTTAGAGGTACCGGGGAAGGACATGACCGGTACCCTTTTTCCAATGTCAACAGAAATATTGCTGATTTGCCGGATCGGCAATTAATTTCTGTTCATAATGCGCTAGGCGCTTTGCTGCAAATCCGGGTGTCACGTTAAACGTTTTGGCAACAATTGCAATGGCTTCATCTAAAGAATAAGGCAAACGTACCTCCCGTAGCATAAAGGTCGGTACACAAAAATGAAAGGCAAATCGGTTCGCATCAAGCTCTTGATAATCGACCCAAGACTTCGGCATGACCATTTGATTCCCCGCGTGCCTCAAAGCATGACCAAGCTCATGACCGAGCTTTTCCCAACGATCCGCTTCACTTAACCGAGAATCGATCCAAATTGTGTTAAAGTAAAACGCCGAATCGTGCGGCTCAAAAACGAGGCGAAGCCCTAAAATATAAGCAATCATTCGTGCATCCAGCTGATCTGGTGTCTTAATATTCATCTCATCGTAAAGTGCCTTTACAAAATCTTCTAAGTGACTTGTCGTATAGTACAAGAAAACACCTCATTATTCAAAAAAGCGATCATATGTTCGGTTTATGAGTGAAAAGAAAAGACCTGCTACGGTCTCTCACTTGAGATATATGATATATCTGTATTTTTAAATTACTATAAACCATTTACTGAAGATTGTCACGGAAAATGAATACAATACTGTTGTTTTTTTACTCTTTTTGCTGCTCTTCTTCTTCAATCGCCTTCCATATTCTAGCGAGCCTTTTAATTTTCTCTTCTGGCGCTTGATAAAGGTCATCAAAAAAGCATCGACTTTCGGATCGAGAAATTCACGCCACATCTTGTCCGGGTGCCGTACTTTGTCATCCCCCGTAACAATATAGTCAATGGTTGTTTCATAAAGATCAGCCATTTTGCGCAGTGTTTCATAGTCTGGCTGACGAGCGCCTGATTCGTATCGAGACAATTGAACATTCGTAATTTCCAGCTTGTGGGCGGCTTCCTTCTGGTTCACATCGGTTTTTTCGCGCAATGCCTTTAAACGGCGAGCCATATCAGACATGAAACGTTCCTTCTTTCCTAATATATAGTAATCTTATTATAACATAATTTCCGTATTGGCAAAATAATATTACCGATATGGCAAAAAATGTTGATACTTCCAAAATGGTAATGTAGTATAGGGTTATAGTTACCGATATGGTAATATTTTTACTAAGAGAGAGCGAATTCTATTGACATTCGTATGAAAAGGGCACTTGTAATTTCCGTATCGACAATCATTAAATTGCCAGTTTGGAAAGAGAGTCTGTAACTTATGGCTAGCGACGAGGCGTTTTTATTCACTGAACGATCAGTTGGTGTTCTTAGGAATCCCGCACTTCACTCAGGTCATAAGGTCGATACACGATGACAAAAGGAAAAAGAGAGTTACATTGAGCGGGTTATGCGTTTTGGAAGCAGAACACCCGTGGGAAGTGAGCATTTGCGTCCACGGACGTCGATGAATTGAAAAATGGTAGGAATCAGATGGGTGTTACAGACGTAGTAAGGAGAGGTTTGTGCAAAACGAGGAGGGAAGCGAATTGAGGGTGAAGCCATTGACTGTACGCGAGTCAAGTAGATTGATCGATTTAAACGATCGAGAGCAGGACAAGCCGTTCATTATTGTCGCAAGTCATGGAAGTATGAAGTACGCCGAGCTTCCACACCATGGGGAAACGAAGGTGATCACTCATCAAGGGCAAGTGAAACGCATTAGATTTGATGAAGGGGAAGAATTTTAAACTATATATTACGTTCTACCAGCCCACTGGAGGACACTGAACGACTGCGGAAGCGATCCGTCGTCTGTCAGTGTCCTTTTATGATGAAAGGAGAAGACGATGGAAAAGAAACCGACGAAGAAAAAAGCAGAAAAACTGACGGAGCAAGAAGTGAAAGAGCTGATGGGCGTCGATCGACAGATTTATATGAGACGAGGAAGTGCGATCGTACGAAAGGGAGGAAGGACGCATGAGTGAACAGTTGATTATTCCTTTCACGTAGCACGACCGAAACCAAATGCTGACAAGATGCAAAAGCTTAATCAGGAGGGATTCATTGATGAGTAAACGAAAAACGACAGCTGCGACGTTTTCGAAGCAGCAATTTCTTCAATCTGCACAAAGTTCAGGAGTCGAAAAAGACGTCCTCGCTGTTGTGCTGAAGGATGACACGACGTACACAAAAGCCGAAGCAAAACGGCTTGCTGATCACTTTAAAAGGAAGGTGCTATAAATGGCAGGAGGAACTTGGACGACGCAAAATAAAGTACGCCCTGGATTATATGTAAACGTGGAGAGTGTACCGGCTGCGGTCGGAACACTTGGTGAGCGTGGAACGACGACGCTGGCATTACCACTAAGCTGGGGTCCGACAAAACAAATCATCACAATTCAGTCAGGAGAGGACATTCAGACGGTCCTTGGCTATGACATGACGGATGAAAAAATGCTGTTGATTCGTGAGGCGTTGAAACGCGCCGCAACCCTGCTGTTGTACCGTTTAAATACGGGTACACACGCGAGTGTCACGGTTGGAGAAGCAGGCAGCGGAGAGGAAGGGGAGACACAAACTGGTACTACATTGACAGCACAAGCGAAATATCCTGGCGTTCGCGGCAACGATTTAGCGGTGGCGATTCAAAGCAATGTCGATCAGCCTGCGCAATTTGACGTGAAGGTATTTCTTGCCGGGCGTGAGGTGGAGGCACATACCGTCGCGACCGCTGCTGACGTGAATAGTGCTTGGGTCGAGCTTGCAGGCGAATTGCAGACGAGTGCTGGCTTGACGCTTTCTGGCGGAGAGGATGGCGAGGTGACCAATGAGGACCACACGGATTATTTGACGGCGATTCAAGTAGAAAGCTTTCAAACCGTCAGCCTGAGTTCGACCGAGCAAAGCTTGAAGGAGCTTTATGCAGCCTTCGTAAACCGACTTCGTGAGGACGAAGGGGTTAAAATTCAAGCCGTCTTGGAAAATGACACTTTACCGGACAGTGAAGGCGTCATTTCGGTGCAAAATGGCGTCATTTTAGCGGACGGCACCGTCTTGAGTGCGGCGGAAGCGACCGCTTGGGTTGCAGGCGCAACCGCGGCGGCAACGGTCAATCAATCGTTAACGTACAGTGCCTATGACGGCGCTGTCGATGTAAATCCGCGGCTGACAAATACAGAAATCGAATCCGCGTTACGCGACGGTGCGTTTCTGTTTACTCATTCGGACGGACGAGCGATCGTCGAACAAGACATTAACACCTTTACCTCGTACACGCCGACGAAGCGTCAGCACTTCAGTAAAAACCGTGTCGTTCGTGTGCTAGACGGGATCAGCAACGACGTTAAACGTATTTTTGAATCATTTTACATCGGTCAGGTCGACAACAACGACGACGGTCGGAATATGTTCCGTCAGGAGATTGTCAACCATTTATCGGCACTCCAAGGGATGAACGCCATTCAAAACGTCGATTCCCAAACGGACGTTGCGGTGGTCGCTGGCCAGGATTCGGACATTTTTATAAAGGACGTGATCATTTTGAACGACATTCTCACCTTTGCGACGCTCCTCGTGCCGATCATTGCCGCACTCGTCGAAGTAACGAAGCGAACGGTCGCTTACCCGAAAAATTTCGTTCCGCTCGTGGCGCTTTTGCTTGGGATCATCGTCGGCCTGCTGGCCGCACCATTTTCCGACCTCGTCGTCGCTTTCCGGCTTTGGGCAGGCGCTCTTGCAGGGCTGGCGGCGACGGGACTGTTTGAAATCAGCAATCCCCGCCCCGGAACGACAAAGCGTCTTGAACAATAAAAAAACCAACAGTCGACTTTCCGTCAACCATTGGTTCACATTGCAGCTTATCTTCTAAACACGCCGAGACGAGATGCGACTCACTTCTCCTACACAAGCTCCATATTCATATGAATCTCGCGCCACAGGTCGAGCTCACTTTCACTCAATCCCGTATCTGTAATGAGCATATCGACGTCTTTGATATCAACAACTTTGTGCAACGAAATGCGCCCGAATTTCGTATGGTCGGCGACCGCGATCACAACTTTCGCCGCCTCGATCATCCCTTTTTTCGCAGGGACGAGGTTGTCATCGAAGTGGGTGATCCCTTTGTTCACGTGAATGGCAGGCGTGCCGATAAACGCTTTGTGGACGTTCATCGTTTGCAGAGCGTTGTCGGTCAGGCTGCCGTTTAGCATATAGCTTTCCGGCTCAATGACGCCGCCGGTGACGATCACTTTAATGTGCTTATGGTTACGCAAGGTGGCGGCAATATTGATGTCGTTCGTAACGACGGTGACATCTTTTTTCGTCGTCAGCTCACGCGCAATGTGCAGTGTCGTCGTCCCAGAATCAAGGATGACATTGTCACCGTCATGAATGAGGGAGGCGGCATACTTCCCGATGCGTTCTTTTTCTTTATAAAACGTTTTTTCCCGTTCAATGAAGGGAGGCTCTGACTGGACCTCCTGATCACCGATCGTGACGCCGCCGTGGGTACGATAGAGCGCACCTTCATTTTCCAGCGCGGATAAATCACGGCGAATCGTCGCCTCATGAACGTTAAATTCATTGGCTAATTCGGAAACGGTGGCAATGTGTCGTTCAGTTACGTATGCTAAAATCATTCTTTTTCGCTCAATCGGCAGCATGGCGTTCCCTCTTTCACTCGAATCCTGTATTTTATTCCATTTTAGATGGATTACGGCGTGGATTCAAGGGAATCATGACCAGGCTAGCTTGATTTCGTCGCAGCGACCTCTGCAGACGGATTGGCTTGAAAGTCGTCCGGCAGCGTAATAAATTTTGTCAGAAAGGCACTTAAGAAATAAAGGCCAGCGAAAATCCACATGACACCAGCATCACCGACGATACCGATCGTCAGTCCAACGATCGCAGGGCCGATGAACGTAGGCAAGCCAGCACCTAGGTTTAAGATCGACATCGCCGCTCCTTTGTCGCTTTTCACGAGTGATGGAACGAGTGCGGATAATGGTACGTAGGCAGCGAGCAAGGCTCCCCAAATCATCCCGATCGCACCGACCGCCCAAATGTTTCCTTCAAACCAAGCCGGAGCGTAGTAAAGCCCGAGCGTCGACAACCCGCAGCCGATGCCGCCAAAATACATAATCGTATTGCGCCAGCCAATTTTGTCACCGACGACACCAAAGATGAGGTTAAATACAATATTACTCGTGAAAATCGCCCCCCAGATGCTGAGCCACGTTGATGTCGGAATGCCGTGTGTCGCAAGATAGGTCGGCAAAAAGACTGGGAAGGCGAACTGAGCTGTCGTATTAATCGTCCGAACAATTCCGCCGAGCAGCACTTTAGGCTCTTCGATTGCGATTGTCATACCTTTCTTAATTTCCTGAAGTTTCTCAGCCGCATTTTGGTCACTTTTCCGCTCGAGCTTGTCTTTATTTAAGACAAGGGCAAAGAAGGCACCGAGGCATACCCAGAAAATGGAGCTCCACAACGTGTTCACATGCCCCATCGCTTCAATGGCTAAGACAGAGTAATACGCGCCAAGCACGTTTAAGCCGCCGGTAAAGACAAACCAGAACCAGCCGACCGCTGAGCCGAGCCGGTTTTTGTCGGCACGATAGGCGATCCATACTAAGAATGAGTAGGCGAACAGTGGATAACCAAATCCGCGTAAGGCGTAAAATGGCACCATCCACGTCAAGCTTAACGAGTTAATTCCAAAGGCGATAAATCCGGAAGTTCCTAAAATATAGAGAATAAGTCCGGCGAGCATCGTTTTTTTCGTTCCTAAGGCTTCCACGAGCACCCCGGAAAACCACGAAGAGATCGCGATCGTCACCCCGTAGGCTGAAAACAGTAAGCTCGTATGCTGCACAGTGAACCCTTGTTCGATCAGCCAAGGGCTGAGCCAGCCGATCTCTAGTCCATCCCCCATCATAAAGATGAGAACGCCTAAGTATCCCCAGGCAAGCTTCGAGGGGATACCGACTTTATCCAATGCATTCACTTGATTCATGATTAATCCTCCCATTTAAAATTCAGAATGACCTTGTGCCAACCTTTATGCTCAGCCGCTTTATTCATCGCCTTCGTTAAATCCGCTGGTGTGCGAATGTCGACAAATTGATCAGGTAGCAGTTTTCGTAAGGCTTCTTGGTACGCTTGATCTCTGAAATACTGCATCAAATCAGCAAACTCTTTCGTTGAGCTTCTTGAGCTGCCAAACAATTGAATCCCTTTTTCGAGCACGTCGCGTGTATTGATAGGGACTCGGTCTTCGGTAACCCCCATCAGGACAAGCTTTCCTTCTGGCTCGATTAGATCGATCGCCTGGTTAATGGCGCTTTCACTAAAGCGTCCTCCTGTACATTCAAACACCGTCGTAATCCCTTGATGTCCGAGAAAATCAAAATCAAAGACGAGATGTGTCGTCGCAAACGAAAATTGCGCCAGTTTTTCCTCGGCAGCGCCAAAAACGATTAAGTTTTCCTTCGGTACATGGTAGACGTAATGCAGCATCGCAGCCGTTAAATAGCCGACTGGTCCGTCACCAAACACGGCAACATTGCCTTGTTTAAGGTAATCGCTTACATGCGATATGGCGTGAAGAGAGACAGAACAGAGCTCAGCTAAAATCGCGATGTCATCGGGTAGATCGTCTGGAATCAGGACGACATTTTCTTTTGGCAAGACCAAATGGCTCTGTCCGACGCCGTCATATCCGCTTCCAAGAAAGACGCTATTTGCACAATAGTTATCCTCGCCACCGCGCCGGCAAGGGGCACAGCACTCTTCTTTCGTATAGTGACCGCGAACATATCCCGGAATATTCGGAACGATCACAACTCTTTTTCCTACCTCAATGTCGTCTGTATTGGATGCGACGACTCGGGCAATACCTTCATGAAATAATGCCATCGGCAGCTTTTTTTCTAATGCTTCTTTTCGGCGGTCTCCAGTAAAGTAACGAAGGTCGGCGTGGCAAATACTAGCCAGCTCATTTTTTACAGCAACATGTTCATCGGGCATGTCGTGATTTAAGGTGACCTCTTCAAATCGGCCAGGCTGCGTTAAGCGGAATGCCTGTGACATGACCGTTGCTTGTGTCATTGATTGTGACAAACGTTCGTCCTCCCCAACTAAGTTAATTTGTTTATTTTTGTTCATAATATCTGTTTAATGTTCATTTTGTCAATGTAACCGGTGTTATTTTGTACTTTTTTATTCATTTTTGCTCATTTACCATTGCCAGATGAATGTATATCTATTAAGATGATTCCTACAAGCGCTTACAGAATTGAGGGATATATTCGTGGATCTATTTTCGATTGGAATTGATTATGGGACTGAATCGGGTCGAGTGTTAATCATTCATACAAAGACAGGCGAGATTCAAGGATCAAGCCTCATACCTTATAAGCATGGTGTCATCAATGATCGCTTACCTACGACAGAAGCACCGAGTCTTCCTAGGGATTTTGCACTTCAGCATCCGAAAGATTATTTAGAGGTGCTTTTTTTAGGCATTCCAGAAGCGATTCAAAATGCAGGCATTAAGAAAACACAAATTGTCGGGTTAGGGGTCGATTTTACGTCGTCGACGATGGTGACAGTTGATGAGCATCTACAGCCGCTTTGCTTTCGTAAAGACTATGAAAATCACCCGCACGCGTGGGTGAAGCTGTGGAAGCATCACGGCCCAAAAGAAGAAGCCAATGAGCTGTTTGAAGAGGCTGTAAAGCAGAAGTGCCCATGGCTTCGTGATTATGGCTTTAATGTGTCGACGGAATGGTTTATACCAAAATATTTAGAAACGATCCGTCGAGCGCCAGAGGTATACGAGGCGGCAGATCTTTTTATTGAGGCGGGCGATTGGATCGTTTCCCAGCTGACAGGGGAAGTCGTTCGCAGTAACTGTTCCTTAGGGTTTAAAGCATTTTGGAAAGAAGAGGGCGGTTTTCCCGAGGAATTTTTGCAAGGCATTGACCCTGAGCTCGGCAAGCTCGCGTCCACGAAGCTTAGAGGAAAAGTCGGATTTATCGGCGAGAAGGCGGGTACGCTGACGAGTGACATGGCTGAAAAGCTTGGATTGCCCGAAGATTTAGCTGTCGGTGTGGCGATCATTGACGCCCATTCAGCTCTGTTAGGCATTGGCGCGTCAAAGGCGAATGAAATGACGATGGTCATGGGCACGTCTACGTGTCACTTAATGTTGAATGAGAAAAAAATCCAGCTACCCGGCATTTCCGGTGTCGTCAAAGATTCGATCATTCCTGGATTATACGCGTACGAGGCAGGGCAGTCTGCGGTAGGAGACTTATTTGGCTGGTTTGCAAAGCAGGTTCCGGCTGAATTTAAAGAAGAAGCTAGCGAATTAGGGGTATCCGTTTTTGATTTGCTCGAAAAGAAAGCCAGTGCCTACGTCCCAGGTGAAACGGGGCTGCTGGCGCTCGATTGGCATAACGGCAACCGGTCAGTACTGTCGGATTCAAGTCTAACGGGGCTCGTTGTCGGTTTAACACTGACGACCAAGCCGGAAGATATTTATCGCGCGTATCTCGAAGCGACCGCTTTCGGGGCAAAAATGATTCTTGATAACTACGAGGAGTGGGGCATGCCGGTCCATAAAGTCTTTGCGTGTGGCGGCTTACCGCAAAAAATGCCCTGTTAATGCAGATTTATGCGGACATTTTAAAGCGGGACATTCACGTTTCTGCCACCGATTACGCACCAGCAGTCGGCGCCGCCGTACTCGGTGCAGTTGCAGGAGGGCAAGGCAAGCTTGAAGATGTCACACAAGCGATGAGACAGCCCTTTCTTAAGGTGTATAAGCCGATCAAAGAAAACGTAGAGCGCTACAAGGAGCTTTTCAGCATTTATAAAGATTATCATGACGATATGGGCTATCGTAAGCCACACTTAATGCAGGATTTAAAACAACTGGCCGAAAAAGCAGCGGATGAAAAATAAATGAACGAGCCTTCTCTGACAGGAGGCTCGTTTTTTAACGTAAGATTTGACCAAAAGCACATGATTTTGTTTGAAAAGGGAAAGACTAGGTTACCGTATAATGAATACTTTTTTTAAAGGAGGAAGTTGTGCATGTCACATGAACAGTATGCGTCTACGATTCAAGCTTTGCACGCATGTATGGAGGCGTGTAACCATTGCTACGATGCCTGCCTGAAAGAAGAAGACATGCAAATGATGGCGGAATGTATTCGCTTGGATCGGGAGTGTGCCGACATTTGCGGCTACCTTGAACAAGCGCTCGTGCGCGGAACCCCCTTTGCCAAAGAGTTGGCGAGCGTCTGTGCCACGATTTGTGAAGCGTGTGGGAACGAATGCAAAAAGCATGCCCACGATCATTGCCAACAATGCGCTGATGCATGTTTTACGTGTGCCGAAGCCTGCCGCGCGATTGCGTAAAGGTTCCAAACGGTTGGACGTTTTCAAGATGAACGTTCAGCCGTTTTTTATGCCATTTATTTTTTCCATGCATGATTAGAAGCGGCTTTTTATTTTGCGGCCATGGCAAGCTGCATCGCTAGCCGGATTGGTACCGCTGAGGCCATCTGGTTAACGTTTCCGACGAAATATAAGTCTTTTTGCGGATGATAGAAAGCAAGAGAGCCAGTTGACCCGGAATGTCCGATCAACTCACCCTCCCCTTGAAAGAGTGTAGAGGCCCCGCCTAAGGGAATTTGCATATATCCGCCCCCATAGTGAATAGGCCCCATCATGATTTGCAGCTTTCGATAGGTTGCCAACGTAGTGAAAATGGTTTTGTTAAAGAGCTTACTGCCAAAGAAAGCTTTTATGAACACCATCAACTCAGCAGTCGTCGTGACAGAGCCACCACTCGCGCTATTTTGAATAAACATAGGACGATGAAGTTGTTGATCCTTATAATAAATATGAGGCATCTTGTCATTTTCGCCTTCAATAAGATAGGTAGCGACAAGGTCGAGCGGAGAAACAATAAATTGTTTGTACGCGTCTGATAATGTCTGATCACTGGCTTTTTTAATAATCTCTCCGAGTAAATCAAAATTAACGTCTGCATAATACGCTTTTCCCTTACTGTTTGGTGCGAAATGCGGTTTTAAATGTTTCGTTTTTTCTATGATTTCTTCAAAAGAGAGATGAAAGTCTTCTTGAATCACACGGCTCTTCATACTGTTTTTTCTTTCCTCATAAATGTCAGGCAAGCCACTCGTCTGAAACAGTAAATCATAGATCGTCAGGTCAAAAGAGTAATCTTGACCGCGATACATATGAAGCCCTTCGAGCAGCTGCTTGTCAAAGTACGCTGCAATTTTTTCGTCCAGTGATATTTTTCCTTGTTCCAGCAGGCGAAGAATACACGTTGTCGTAAACAATTTGGTGATGCTTGCCATCAGTAGCGGTGAGTCAACAGTCAAACCGCTATAGCTTTGGTAAAAAGAAAAATCACCAGTCTTATTCTCGATGAGAAGACTGCCTTCATAAATATTCTTTTTTCTTGTAAAACGTGTGAATATTTGTTCAAATCGACGTGTATGATGCTTTCCCATTTGTCGCTCCTTCATTCACCAAGGAATGATGAGGTAGATTTTTGATCAACGAGTCGTAACACAACGTGTTAAAGCGGTTTTTAGTCATTGAAGCTGAAGATCCTCCGCCAATCTATGCTTTCATCTTAAATGAAAAGGGCAAAAAAAGATAACTTTTGCCACGAATGTGTGAAGCTGCATTTTTACAAAAAACGAGCAATAAACGCTTCGCCAAACATGAGATAAGTCATGATGAAAAGGAGACTGAGGAAGGGTTTAAGCAGCCAGCGTTTCTGCTTGACTGTACTATCTTGTGAGGGGCGATGAATGAAAACACCATATAACAGCAATGAACACATCGATAGTGGGAGAAGTATTTTAATCGTGAGCGTCACTTTTGCTGGCGTTAACATCTCGCCGAGCATCGCCCCCATCATCCCGCCCATTAGTCCAGCGATCAGCCCCTCAAAGCAGGAAACCAGACCGAGAAACATGCCACAGATGAGTCCGAGCAGGGAGCCAGTAAGAATGCCAAGCATCGTCGATAGAAACAGTTGTCCACTGAAGAGCATACCAAAAAGTAAGCCAACAACGAGCCCTAAGCATGTCCCACAAAACATCGAAATCACCATGCGCTGTGAGTGATTGAGGCGCTTGGCACAGCGGATGGCTAGGCAGACAGCAATCATCGCAATCGCAGCGACTGTGGTAGCGGAAAAAAAGGTAAAGGTCATGAATGTTGCTCCTTTTAAATGAAAACAGTTTTGTTCAAGATTATATTCAGCTGGCAAACCATTCATTCGTTTACCGCCGTTTGCTTTCACCCTTTTTGTGCTAGCATAGCATTGATTAAGCATCGATTTGACAAGAGACAACTCTGGACATTGAAACGCGTCTCCTTCGTCGATCAAAAGACTTTACACTGGAGGCGTTCATCATGACATTTCATCTGATAGATTATAACGACTGGAATCGTGCCCAACACTTTGAACACTTTTGGAATTTAGAGTGCACATTTAGTGTCACTGCAAATATTGATATAACAACTCTGCTAAAAGAGCTCAAGGATCGCGAATTAAAACCATACCCTGCATTTATGTATATCATGACGACAGCGGTCAATCGTCATCGTGAATTTCGCATGGCATTTAATGAAGACGACCAGTTAGGCTATTGAGATGCGATGGTGCCGAGCTATACGATTTTTCATAAAGATGACCAGACGTTTTCGAGCATTTGGACAGAATTTTCCACATGTTTTCCTAAATTCCATCACAGCTATTTGCAAGATATAGAGGAATACGGAAATGTCAAAGGCTTTTTGACAAAAGAAAACACCCCGCCCAATGCGCTCTCCATCTCGGCTGTGCCATGGGTGTCTTTCTCCGGCTTTAATTTAAATATTAATAAAACCAGCAACTACCTGTTGCCAATCATCACGATCGATAAGTTCTTCACCGAAGAAGGCAAAACGATGCTGCCCATTTCCTTTCAAGCGCACCATGCCGTTTGTGATGGCTACCACGCAAGCATCTTTATGCATGAAGTGCAGGAGATGGCTGACCGCTGTCAAGAGTGGCTGACGACAGACGATGGATAGAAGAGTGTAAGGGGTTGTAAAAAAAGTGAGGTGATTGACATGCATATGACGTATTCCTTCATTTCTTTAGTCTTTTTGCTGTTAAGTATCTTGCCATTGATACTAATTCAATTTACTCATGAATACTTTACGTTACTAACCTTTGGTCAAACAGGACTCATCGGCGTGCTCATGCCCATATTCTACGGTTTAATCAGTTTCATATTGATCATGTTAACAAAAAAAGGGACTCTAAGAATGCTAGTCCTTATTTTTGGTGCCATGTCCTTATTCTTAAATGTGATTATTGCCTTTGTTGCGATATTTGGCTTTAGAGGGCCATAAGCTTTACGCGAATACTGTTGGAATGTATAAAGAGGATAGACGCTAGACGCAAACATAGGGTGAAATAGCATTTACTTCTATATAATAGACGAAGGGCAAGAGAATTAAGCGGTGCGAACCATAAGCGCACATAAAAACCCCGGGAGATTCGCACCAAATTCTTAGAAAAAACCTTCCGTATGATTGAAGAAAAGGTTATAATTTACAATTGAATGAGCAAGAAGCTTCGATAATGCCGTATAACAATGAGAATTCCCATTTTTAAGGGGCATTTTCGCTGTCGCACTCCACGTGAGTGCGTGGATTGAAATAAGCTACCCCGATCGCAAGGGCCGGCTAAATTTTGTCGCACTCCACGTGAGTGCGTGGATTGAAATGGAATAAACGTCCCCGAAGTCCTCCGGCATATTTGTCGCACTCCACGTGAGTGCGTGGATTGAAATAACATTCCTTGAAGAATCTTAAAGATCAGAACGGTCGCACTCCACGTGAGTGCGTGGATTGAAATCGCCCGCAAAGTGGTTACTATACGAATGCGGATAGTGTCGCACTCCACGTGAGTGCGTGGGTCAGTAAATCGCCCGTAATTAGCCGAAACCATCTTTAAGTGGTATAATGAAAATAGTCGCACGCCACGTAAGTGCGTCGAAAAAACAAAACATCACACCGTGTTGAAACTAAAAACAGGTGATCCTTACATGCAACTGATGTAAGGATTCACCTGTTTCTTTGATCTAAAGCTTTGTACTGATTGTAGGAAAAAGACAGTCAAAAAAATTGAAGTGAGGCGGTCAAGAGATGAATAGTGAATTCCGGCAACAGCTTCTGCAGATGCAAAAGCAAGATCTTGAGGTGAGGGAGCGGCTTCTTAACGCTGGTGAATTAAATCGCGGCTACCATCCAGAGATGAAAAGTGTTCATGATGACCATCAAGCCAGGTTAGCGTCTTTGATTGAAATACACGGTTTTCCAACGATTTCGCTCGTTGGTGAAGACGGTCATAGGGCGGCGTGGCTCATCATTCAACACAGCATCAGCCATCCATCTTTCCTAAAAGAGATGCTGGCACAAATGAAAGCTTTTGGTCGGCATCAAGTTAACCGCACTTACGTTCCCTATCTTGACGATCGTATTCATTTTTATGAAAGAGCGCCTCAAAAGTATGGAACGCAATTTGATTACGCGCTAGATGGGGTGATGCGCTGTTGGCTTCTTGCGGATGCTGAGAACGTTGACCTTTATCGACGCGAGGTCGGATTATCACCAGTGGAAGCAGTGAAAGCACAGATGGCAAAAGAGTCTAAGAGTGTGACTGTTGCAGAAGCGAGAGCAATGAGACAGGAGATGGAGGACTGGCTGATCGAAACAGGCTGGTGTCATGAGGACGATCGGACGGTTTGAAATATATTCCTTTACACCAATGCATTATGATACACTGAAAATAGACAAACCAGAAAGGGTGTGGTGCTTATGGTACGCACAAACACATTTTTAGTCGATCGTTGCCCAACGTTTTGTGGAAACCAATTGAAAGGATGGGAGCACACCCTTGATTACTGGAAAGCGTGTAGAGTTACGGCCTGTCTCCCTGGCCGATTTTAAACGGACGTACAAATGGCGTAACGATGAGGAAGTCGCCGTGATGTCTGCTGGAGAAGATTTTTTTCGTTACAGTCATGTGTCTGAGGAGCAGCTGGAAGACGCCTTTGAAAAAGTGATCAAAATGCTGGACCGGCGCGAGAGCTGTCAATTTTCGATTTATACGAAGGACGAGCCTGCGCTTCATATTGGCTCGATTGGGTATCGGGATCTTAATCCAGTCTCACGATGTTGCACATTAGGGATTAGCATCGGCGAGCGTGCCTATTGGAGCAAAGGCTATGGCTCGGACGCAGTCAACAGCTTGTTGCGTTATTTGTTTCAATCGATGAACATTGAGCGGGTGCAGTTGGACACGTGGAGTGGCAATACGCGCGCCATTCGTTCGTATGAGAAGTGCGGGTTTACGATTGAAGGACGATTGCGTAACAATGCATACGTGAACGGTGCTTACTATGATACGATCGTGATGGGGATTTTACGAAAAGAATATTCCCTTTAAAAAGGAGCCTCAGCGTGTAGGTGAAGTCTTTCTAGGCTTTGTCTGCACGCTTTTTGTTATTGGAAAAACAAGGAAGGGAAGCGGAGCATTTAGTTATAAGAGCAAAATGAGGCGAGTCACGCCAGTTGTGGCCGTTTCAGAGTGAAGACAAAGTCTATTTTATATGTCGCTTAGTAACCTCTCCGGATTTTTTCCCGCGAATAGAACCTAAATCCATGAGATGGTGAACGAGGTGACGGATGCGAACGTTTGTCACCACGCTAAGGCATTCTTCGTATTATACGTCCTTTTGCATAAAAGCCGCCAACTGGGCAATGCCGGCTTTTTGGAAGCGGCGTTTTTTTTGCACCATGTGTAGCTTGCGCGTGAGCGTGAAATCTCGAATGGGGACTTCCTGTAAGGTGCCAAAGGTGATTTCTTTGGTGACGCACTGTCGGGGGATGATGCTGACGCCTAAGCCGGCTTCGACGGCACTTTTAATCGATTGCATACTGCCGAGCTCCATAAAGCGATGCGTTTCGAGAAACATGCCCTGTTCCTTTAAGGCATTTTCAATCATTGCTCGTGTGCCAGAAGTAGGCTCACGCCAGATGAATTGTTCTTCTTTGAGCTGGGCAATTGGAATCGGGCTACGCTTTGTCCAAGGATGGTCTTTGGCGGTGACTAAGATGAGCTCATCTTCGGCAAACGGGAAAATGATCATGTCGGGATCGTGAGAAAAAGAGCTCTCGACAAAGGCGATGTCGATATCATTGGCATGTAACTGGTCGAGAATGTCAGGCGTGTTTCCGAGCGAAAGGTTAAAACTAAACGTTTCATGCTCACTCCTAAAGCGACCTAAAACGTCGGGTAATATATATTCTCCAATCGTGAGGCTGGCGCCTAAGCGTAGTAAAAGATTTGATGTATCTGAAAGCATCGTAATCGCTTCTTTAGACTGTTCGTAGTATTCTAGCATTTCTTTTGCAAAAGGGTAGAGCGCTTTACCTGCTTCGGTGAGGTGCAGCTTGTTTTCTCCACGATGAAATAAGAGCGTGTTGTAGTCGTTCTCCAGCTGGCGAATTTGTTTCGTTGCTGCTGGCTGTGATATGTAGCGCTTTTGGGCGGCTTGGGTAATGCTGCCATCTTCCACCACGAGGCAAAACAATGCAAATGTGTCCATATTCATCAGCATCATATCCTTTCTAATAGAATCCTTTGTTGTCTTTTACTGGGAGAGTATTAAGAATGCTTCTACAATATAGATTTTCCCCTCGGTTTACACGGTATTCGTTTTCGTTATACCTCATCATTTATTGCGAATGTACAGGGGTGCCTGCATCTGATACGTTCATTATACAGAAGGGACAGGGAGGAAGGGAGATCATCTTATGGATTTGGCAGCAGGATTGATATTGCTTTTAATTGGAATATTTGCAGGGGGGTATGGCACGATTGTCGGTGCTGGTGGCGGTTTTATTTTCGTGCCGGCGCTGCTTTTATTGATGAATGTCGAGCCAGCCGTTGCAGCTGGATCAGGGTTAGTTATTGTTCTCATCAATGCGATATCAGGAGCGATGGGATATGCTCGGCAAAAAAAGATTCAGTACGCTGTTGGGGTCAAAATTGCTGCTGGGGCGATTCCAGGTTCACTTGCTGGGGTATGGATATTGCAAATGTACTCATCGTCGTATTTTTATATTGTTTTTGCGACTGTTCTCGTCGGACTGGGCACATTTTTGCTTATCAAAAATTCGAAGAAACGAGCAGAAACGGCGGCAACCGCAGAAGCACTGTCTGCCGGGCAGTATACTGCGGCAAAGTTAGTGCCTGTCGGTATTCTCATGGGGATATTATCTAGTTATCTCGGGATTGGTGGCGGATTTTTGCTTGTTCCCATCTTGATTTATTTGTTTAAGATGCCAACATACGCAGCGACAGCAACGTCAATTTTTTCGTTGACCCTGTATACAAGTAGTGGTGCGATCATGCAAATGTACTTAGGAAATATCGATTGGAGCATTGTTGTTTGGGGGGGCGTCGGTGTTTTACTCGGTTCGCAGCTCGGGGTGCTGCTGTCACGGAAAATCTCGGCGCGCGGTATCATTCAGATGCTGGCAATCTTGTTAATTGTCATTGGCTTCCGCTTGTATTTTCAATGATTAAAAGTAAGTAAAAAGACATGCCGCTATCTCACACAAGAGAGGCGCGCATGTCTTTTTACGTCTTTATTCAGGTCTTTCACCAGTGATTGCTTCAATGAGACCAAAGCCAGTATCGGCATTGTCGATTTGACCAGTAAACATGTCTAAGCCTGGGCCGAATGCATATACAGGAACATCGACAGCAGTGTGTCCGCCGGTTGTCCAACCAGTACCGCTTCGTACGTCAAAAATACGTTCGATCGCGTTGTCGATGAGTGTTGCATTCCCGTTTACAGCCGAATCTTTTACAGCCTGGATTTCATCAGCAGTGAGTTCAAAATCGATATACTTCCTTAGCGTTCCTTCAACACCTGCACCATCAGCAATTTGTTTTGCCATAAAGTCTGGAGAACGCTTTGCCTTTTTTAGGGCTGCTGGGTCCCATTCATATGAGCCGGCGCGGCCAATGGACATGCCACCTGTCGAATGATCAGCTGTGGCAACGACGAGCGTTTCGCCGTCTTCTTTAGCAAAGTCGATCGCTGTTGCAAATGCTTCCTCAAAGTCTTCCATTTCACTCATTACACCGACAACGTCATTGTCATGACCAGCCCAATCGATTTGGCTTCCTTCAACCATGAGGAAAAAGCCGTCATCGTTTTTATTTAAACGATCAAGTGCAGATTCCGTCATTTCATTAAGTGAGGGTGTGTTTTCGTTACGGTCGATCATTTTGTCCATGCCAACAGGTGCAAACAGACCGAGAACTTGTTCGTTGTCATCATTCATCATTTGCTCACGATTCGTGACATAACTGTAGCCATCTTTTTCAAATTCGTTAATCAGGTTACGGTCTTCACGATCGAAATAATCTGTACCGCCACCGAGAATGACGTCAACGACGTGATTTCCATCAATCATGAGGTCGAAATAATCGTCAGCAATTTCATTGTAATTTTGCCGTGACTCGTTATGCGCACCAAATGCTGCTGGCGTAGCGTGATTCACTTGCGAAGTTGCCACGAGTCCGGTTGACTTGCCTTCCATTTTCGCCATTTCAAGGACGGTTTCAACATTTTGTTTTTCCATATCAACCGCAATGGCGCCGTTGTATGTCTTTACACCAGAGGACATTGTCGTAGCTGCAGCTGCAGAGTCGGTAATGTTCTGTTCTAAATCGCCAGGGTATGTAGATTGAAGCCCTACCAGATATGGATCAAATTCGGTCATCTCCATAACGGGCGTGTCAGGGTTGTCTTTGTAGTATCGGTACATCGTCGTAAATGATGGCCCCATCCCATCACCAACAAGAAAGATCACATTTTTAATGTCTTCTGTTTGCTGATCTGAAGCTTCTGCTTGTTGTGCTGTTCCGATGAGGCTTGTGACTGCGAGCGTAGTAGCTGCGGCGAGCGGAGCAATTTTTTTTACTAGTGGCTTTGAAAACAAACGAAAAACCTCCTTCGTTTAGTAAGAAAATTAAATCTATGAGAAATTCTACCAACCATTTGTTAACGAAAAATCAATAGAAAGTTAACTGTATGTAAATATAAGGCATTGAATGAAAAAATGATCAGCTGACACACTTGCAGAATTCAGACGAGGAAACAGCTACAGAGCGGAATTTAATACATAACCAATGACATGTTTTATGTCATAAACGGTCTGCCTCGTCCAGTGAAAAATTTTTTTCTCAGTGTTAAAAAAGCTTGCACAAAGAACGTGTATTCGTATATAATAAGAACAAATGTTCTTGTTTTGCGGGGAGGATATAGAGTGAAATCTGGCGATGTATGTAGATCATATATGTTTCCAGCGACGGTATTTTTTCAAAACGACGTATTAAAGTTCTTAAAGAAAACGCAGCCTATCTTCATGCACACTGTTATGAAAAAAAGAGCACACGGACTTTTCGTAAAGACAATTTTTTAGGATGTCAAAAGCATCCCCAATGATGAAGACGAAAATGGTAGATTGCTTGATCATCTTTTCCGTAAGTCGACGGTTCACTGTTTGAAAGAAAAAACGCACCCGTTTTCGTAGGAGAAGGAGGGAGAACGGGAGATCTATCACACTGCTTACACCTTAACATTGAATTTTGGGAAAATAAACAAAAAAAGTAAAATTAACCTTGATACGTATAAAAATGCCATTTATAATACGATAAAACGTTTTATTATATGAGTGATATTGCTTTTGTCAAAAAACGTTTAGCTCATCTGAAGGAGGGATTGAATGAAAAAGCTGTTTGGCGTTACAACGGCCATGGTTACTCCAATGTACGCTAACGGTGAAGTTAATTATTCTGAAACAGCTAAGCTGACAGAATTTTTAATTTCGAAAGGAGTCGATTGCCTTTATCCGCTAGGTACTACGGGAGAAATGTTAAAACTATCTTTAGAAGAGCGTAAAGAGGTTGCTGAAACGGTTATTCGTGCGGCAAACCAACGCGTGCCGGTTTTCGTTCATATTGGTGCGATGACCGTGAAAGAAACACTTGTGCTGGCCGAGCATGCTGTTCAAGCGGGGGCTGACGGCATTGGCGTAGTCACACCTATCTATTTTCCTGCAAGCGGAGAAGACATTGAGCATTATTATGCGACAATTGCGAACGCATTGCCGAAGGATTTTCCAATTTATCTTTACAGCATACCTCAATTATCTGGGAATGAGCTTCCGGTGAAAGTCGTAAAGCGTTTAGCTGAATCATATCCGAATATTGTCGGCATGAAGTATAGCTATCCCGATTTTCTCATGCTAAAGGATTATTTGTCCATTCGTTCAAATGATTTTTCTGTCTTAACTGGTACTGATGCTCTGTTTGTCCCTGCTTTAGCGATGGGCTGTGATGGTGTAGTGTCAGGGGTGTCAAGCGTTTATCCAGAGCCTTTTGTACATATTTATCGTTCGTTTCAAGCCATGGACTTAAATGATGCACGTGAGATGCAGAGGCATGCCGATCGCATCATCAAGATTTTGCAAGCAGGAGCAAATATAGCCTATTTTAAAAGTGGACTTGAACATAGAGGGATTAAAGCCGGATCAGTGAAAGGTCCACAACAAGACCTTAATAAACGGTTAAATGAAGAGCTTGTTCAGGAGCTCAACGAATGGATTTCTGAGCTTTCTGAGAAAAAACTTATGTCCATTTACTGAGGTTATCATGAAAAAAGTGACGATGAATGATGTAGCCAAGGACGCCGGTGTGTCCATTGCTACGGTTTCTAAAGTGATCAACAATAAAGGCTATGTAGGTCAGCAAACGTTTGAAAATGTCGTGATGTCAATACAGCGTCTAGGTTACAGAGTAAATGCAAATGCAAGAAGTTTAAAATCAGCAATGTCAAATAAAGTAGCTGTTTTGATTTCTGATATTTCGAATTTTTATCTGATGTCCCTTGCCAAACAGATTGAGAAAACGATTCGTACGCTTGGGATGCATATGATTTTACTTAGTCATAATGATGATGAAGCACAAGAGTATGCCGCGTTGCAAATTATTTTGGAACAGCAGGTTGCAGCTGTAGTGATCATACCAACTGGTGGAAATAACGAGACGATTGATTATATTAAAAATTTACGAATCCCCGTCATTGCGATCGATCGCGAGGTGGAAGGGGTTGAGACCGACCTTATCGTTGATGACAATCACTTTGGTTCTTATGAAAGTATGTTTTACCTGCATCAGCTAGGACATCATCGTATTGGTGTCATCTATGGTCACTTTAAAAATTCGATTGCACGTGATCGTTATCAGGGCGCGGTAGACGCAATTAAAGACTTTCAATTGGATTCAGAAGATTCGCTGATTAAAAAGGCTGATTTTAGTGAGGAGAGCGCATTTCAGCAAACAACGGAGCTGTTGCAGTCTGGTGAGATGCCAACTGCGATTTACTCTTGTAATAACACGATGACAAAAGGAGTCATAAAAGCCATTTGGGAGCAGCGTCTTAAAATTGGTGAAGATATTTCTGTCATCGCGTTTGGAGAGCGGTCACAGTGGGAGCTTTTTAGGCCACAATTGACATTAATGACACAGCCGGTCAATCAAATTGGCGTGGAAGCATCTATCCTTTTGCGCGACCGACTGACTTCGAGTATGGATTTTCCATTAAAAACGATTGTCATCAAACCAATATTGGACGAAGGAAAGTCTTGCTGGAGATTACATTAGAGGAGTTGGAGTCAATGAAAAGGTGTTATGGATTAACTGTGTTTATCTTTACTCTACTACTGCTGTCCGCCTGCGGTGGAGCAACGACGACTCAAGGTGACCAAGCCCAACAAGGAGAAGCAACTCAAGGGGAAGGGAATTCAACAGATTATCCTGAGAAACAGGTTGAAGTGGTCGTTCCAGTAGCTGCGGGTGGAGCATCTGATATGGTTTCGCGAACGATTGCGGCAGAAATGGAGAAAGAGCTAGGTGTGCCAGTAGTTGTTACGAATAAAGCTGGTGGCTCTGGTGCTCCAGGAATGTATTCTGTAAGAGACGCATCAGCAGACGGTTATACCGTTGGTTATGTTCCGGTCGAGCTGTCTATGTTAGAGAGTTTAGGTTTAGCTGAAATATCGCCAGAAGATTTTACTGCTCTTGGTCAATTAATGACGATACCTTCCGCTATTACTGTTCGTTCTGATGCCCCATACAGCACCCTTGAAGAATTTATTCAGTATGCAAACCAAAATCCAGGTGAAGTCAATATAGGGAACTCAGGTACCGGATCGATTTGGCATATTGCAGCCGCAGCGTTCGCACAGGCGGCCGAGATCGATGTAGAGCACGTGCCTTATGAAGGGGCAGCACCAGCTGTCAGTGCTTTAATGGGCGGACATATTGATGCAGTTACTGTAAGTACTTCGGAGGCTTTGTCTGGGATCGAAAGCGGAGACTTTAAAGTTTTAGCCGTCATGAGTGACGCGCCTGACGCAAACGTCCCGGACATTCCAACCCTGCAAGATTTAGGCTATGATGTCAATCTTTCTGGATGGGGCGGTTTTGTCGTGCCAAAAGAGACACCACAGGATATCGTTGAAACATTACAAGCCGCATTTAAAACGGCATATGACAGTGAGGCTTTTCAGAAGCTATTAGAAGAAAGAGGGATGACGCCAGGCTACAAAGCTGGAGGAGATTTTCAAAGCTTTGCGAAGGAGCAATATGACTACTTTAGTGAAATCATTTCACAAATTGAATTTGAGTAAGAAAAAAACAAGTTAAGGGAGGAAAAGGTGAGATGCGTACAGCGAATATATGCTTTGATTTAATTTTGCTCATCGTTTGTGGCTGGTTATTTTGGCTAACCTTTTCCTTTACAACATTATTTACTCAAGATGGCATCGGTCCGTCTTATTTTCCGCGCCTGATTTTAATCGTATTAATGATGACGACGCTCGTTGATTTATTTAAAAGCTTCTTCATTGAAAAAAAACGGTTTCTGCCTCCAGAGGCAAAAAGCTTGGTTGTCAGGCTTATATTGTTTAGTTCAGTGATTGCCTTGTTTATTACTTTGATGGAGGGTATCCCATTTATCATCAATGCAAGTGTATCTCTGTTTCTTTTGTCACTCATTATTAACATCTCTGTTCTTCCGGCAATAATTACATCGGTAGCCCTCAGTGTCACTGTCTATTTTATCTTTACAGCTGGATTTAACGTCATTCTGTAAGGGGAGATTGATTTTGGAAGTGCTTGCACAAGTATTTACCCCAGGCACTTTATTATTTTTATTGCTTGGCAGTGTATTAGGGCTGTTTATTGGGGCTTTGCCTGGGCTAAGTGCAACAATGGGTGTTGCGATCTTGACACCAATGACGTTTTGGCTTCCTGCTGAGCAAGGTCTTGCGATGCTCATTAGTATTTATTGTACTGCTATTTTTGCAGGGGGCATTCCGGCGATTCTCGTCAATACGCCAGGTACACCTGCTTCGATGGTGACGACATTTGATGGGTACCCTTTAACAAAGCAAGGTAAAGCGGGCTTGGCTCTAGGTGTCAACGCAATTTATTCAGGTGTCGGCGGTCTCATTAGTGTGTTGTTTCTCATGTTCTTGGCGCAGCCCATTGCTCGCTTTGCTTTGAACTTTGGTGCAGCTGAATATTTTGCCTTAGCTATCTTTGGCTTATCTATGATTATTAGCGTGTCGGGAAGCACGATACGAAAAGGATTGATCAGCGGTTTAATAGGTTTGTTTATCGCCACAGTAGGTCTAGATCCGATAACGAGTACGCCCCGATTTACGTTCGGGTCCAGTGAATTATATGATGGTATATCTTTCATTCCAATCATGATCGGGGTGTTTGGACTTGGTGAAGTGTTCTATCAATTGCTGTTAAAGCGACAACAGCAAATGTCGACAAACGTAAAGAAAAAGGTTGGACGAGTGATACCAAACCGTCAAGAGCGGAAAGAAATGAGAAAGCCATTTGTTTTTTCGGCAATACTGTCGCCAATCATAGGAGCCATTCCCGGGGCCGGCGGAGACATTGCTTCGATCGTCACTTGGGAGCAAAGTAAACGGATGGCAAAAGGGAAAAAGAAAACAGAGTATGGTAAAGGTTCTTTAGGTGGGCTGGCAGCGACAACAACAGCGAATAACGGAGTGATTGGCGGCGCTTTTACGACAATGCTTACGCTAGGATTGCCGGGAGACGCGGTCACAGCCGTTTTGCTAGGATCATTAATGATGTACGGTATGCAGCCAGGACCTAACCTGTTTACTGAAAATCCTGACATTGTAACAACGATCATCGTACTCTTGCTTTTGGCAAATATTCTTGTGATCATCATTGGTCTTGCTGGTGCGAGCTTGTTTTCCAGATTGATGTTATTGAAGCAAGAATATATCTGGGTTTCCGTCGTTTTATTTAGTATCATTGGAGCCTTTGCATTAAACAATTCGTATGTTGATGTTTGGATTGTTTTCATTAGTGGCATTGTAGGATTGCTGTTTCGCAAATTGGATATTCCTTTAGGTCCACTCATTTTAGGTATTTTACTTGGTCCAATGGCAGAGTCAAACTTTAGAAGGGCGCTTGTCATGGGGGGCGACCAAGCGTATCTCATGTTCTTAACGAGGCCAATTGCACTTACGCTACTTTTACTAGCGGTTTTATCATTGGTTGTTCCAATGTTACTCAGCATCATACGATCATATAAGGAGAAGCAATCAGCTTAAGGGTCGAAAAACAGGCTGTCATGTGACAAGAAAATTCGGCAGTCAAGTTCATTTGTTACCACTATCCAAGTAAGGGTGTAGACAGGGTTTATGTCTGCACTCTTTTTGTAGGGGAAGCTAAGCAACGGTTTTTTAGCTTGAGTTGAAAGTATACGTCAGCTAGGTGAGTAAAGACATCTCGATTGAGAAATGAAGGCTTGTCCATCGGCTACAGCGGCGAATGCCGTTTTTTTTAATGCAGGCAATTGAATGAAAGATAAGGATAAAAAGCAAAGGTCTTTTAGTCAGTCGAAAGCTATGTGTATAATAGAAAGACCGATAAGTTGAAAGCGTTTTTAAGAATGGGGGGTTCTCTCGATGACAACTGATATGATCCATGTCTGTTTTCGTCGGATGAATGAGAAATGGACAGATGCAGACTTCCAAGCGCATTCTCATGAAAGGTTTGAAATCTATCGCTTTCATAGTGGGGATTGTAAATATGTGATTGGTGACCGAGTTCATACGCTTCAGCCTGGAGATATCATTATGATGAACGGATTAACGCTTCACGGTGCAAGGCCGTTAGCGACGAAGCCTTATGAGCGAAGTGTGCTTGAATTTTCTCAGTCTTGGATTGAGCCTGTCTTAAAAAGCATTCAATTGCCAGAGCTGCTGTTACCATTTTATAAATTGAACAATTTTTTATTTCGAAACGTTGAGGAAGACAGCTTACGTGAAATTGACCATCTTTTTTGTGAAACAGCGGCATTAAATGACGTGAGGGTTTCACTGGATCGAGCAGATCCACAGGGAAGATTGATCGAGGGGGAGATGGCAACGCTCGTCACGCGCATATTAATTAAAATGTATCAATTAAGTCACTCGAGGCTAGCGCAGCTACCGCCTCAGGAATCAGAAAAAAGTAAGCACGTCGATCGGATTGTGACGTGGATACAAAACTCGTTTCAACTGAATATTACCTTAAATGATATCGCGAATGATTTGAATATTAGCAAATATCATATGTGTCGCATTTTTAAAGAGGTGACCGGGCTGACGGTCATGCAATACTTAATGAGTGTTCGGCTGCATCGGGCAAAATATTTACTGGAAATGACTGTTGATAAAACAGTCTTAGATATTGCGTTGGAATCGGGCTTTGAAAATGCATCTCATTTTAGTCGTTTATTTCGTCAACAGGTTTGCATGACCCCTTCTCAGTATCGAAAACAAAAAATTCGAGCAAATCCTATCAATTCATTGAGTAAATAAAGCAATTTCCGTCAAGTTCTCGTCCGGGCTTTTGAATATACTTTAGGAAATGAGGACTAAAATCGGGTACATCAGTACTTTTCAAGGAGGCGTTAAGGAATGAAATTGGCATTTACGACGCTTGGATGTCCAACTTGGGATATTGACACGATGATTGAGCAAGCGGTCTCGTGGGGGTATCAAGGGATTGACTTTCGTGGCTATTTAGGTGAGATGGATGTTTACCGAACAAAACCTTTTACAGACGATATTGATAAGACGAAGCAGAATGTAGCGAAAGCCGGTTTGGAGATTCCCTGTTTTTCAAGCTCGGTCCGCTTATATTCAGATCAGCAAAAGCACGAAGCGTATGTCGACGAATTAAAAGAGTACATTCGATTATGTCAAATATTTAATACGCCGTATATTCGTGTTTTTGGTGGTGATATTGGCGGAAGTAGCCGAGAAGAAGCATTGCAGATGGCTTCTGAACATGCGAAGACATTTGCTCACCTCGCTGAAACGGGAGGAGTTACATTGTTATTGGAAACGCATGATAGCTGGACGAAGTGTCAATATGTTCGTGATCTTTTAGAGAAGGTTGATTCTAATGCATTCCAAGTGCTTTGGGATGTACATCATCCGTATCGCACAGCAGACGAGCCGATTCAGGAGACGTGGGATACACTCGGACAATCGATTCGTTACACGCATTGGAAAGATTCATATTTGAAAGACGAACACCCGCGCGGCTACCAGTTGTGTCTAATGGGCGAGGGGGACATACCACTTGAGGAAATCTATCAAATGCTTAAAGCAAAAGGCTACGACGGCTATTACACAT
Source organism: Litoribacterium kuwaitense (assembly GCF_011058155.1). Lineage (NCBI taxonomy): Bacteria > Bacillati > Bacillota > Bacilli > Caryophanales > Bacillaceae > Litoribacterium > Litoribacterium kuwaitense. Next base: position 29,499 of record NZ_JAALFC010000025.1, read on the forward strand.
TGGAATGGGAGAAAGTATGGTGTCCAGAAATCGAGGAGCCTGAAATCGCGTTTAAGCAATATAGCGAATATATGCACCGGATCAAAGAAAAGCACCTTTCAACGTAAAACAACGATTCATAAGGTGTGCTCATTTTCACAAATAAATGAGCGAGCTTTATCCTGTAAAACATCGTTTTATCATCATATTTCCCGGGTAATGTAAAACAATGTCATTTTCTAAATAAGGATGTGTTGAGATGAAGGTGCATGTTGTCGGCGCAAATGGGCAGATAGGTAAACACCTCGTTCAGAAGTTACAGTCGCAAGGGAAGCATTCGACGGTTGCCATGGTTCGCAAGCCCGAGCAGCAAGATTTTTTCAACAGCTGGGTGCAGAAACAGCTTTAGCTGATCTGGAAGGATCTGTTGCGGATATTGCAAAAACGATGGAGGGAGCGGATGCAGTCGTCTTCACTGCTGGATCGGGAGGCCATACAGGCGCCGATAAAACCATTCTCGTGGATTTAGATGGTGCGATTAAAGCGATGGAGGCGGCCAAAGCAGCTCGTGTTCAACGTTTCGTTATGGTCAGTGCAATCGGTGTGCACCGTCGTGAAGCGTGGAGTGCCAAAATTGCCCATTATAGCGCAGCAAAACATTATGCAGATGAATGGTTAAAGAAAAGCGGCCTTGATTATACGATCATCCGTCCAGGTGGATTAACGAATGAGGAGGGTACTCAGAAAATCAATGCCGCAAAAGATTTAGATCGGGCATATATTTCCCGTGAAGATGTAGCTGAAGTGATCGTCGCTGTTCTTGATGATTCAGATACCATCGGAAAAGATTTTGATGTGGTGAATGGTGAAACACCTGTTGTGGAAGCACTAAAACAGCTTTAAAACAATGATTTGTAGAGAGGGGCACTGTCTTAAAGGGCAGTGCCTCAATTTGTTGACAAACGCTTACCGTCTCGCTCGTCTTCACGTCTCAATTTACCGAATGCCTTTATTCTAAGTTGTCTTCCCTATCGCATGTCTTTATGTACCAATGTGCTCGAAATGCCTGTGTGGTCTCAATGTGTTTGTAGGGTGTGAGCGTTTAATTTCATTTTAAGTAGTGAGCTTTACCAGAAGACCTTGTGACATTTCTTGTGTAGGAGGTTTTTTTTTGTGCCAGCTGTCATAAAGTAAATTACGCGCGCTAAATGTCCTCTTTGCCTCAGTAATTGTAAATGATGTATGAATGATCAAACATAGAAAGGACGATCGATATGAGTAATGTTTACCAACGGCCGATACATGATGAGTTTGAACAAAATACGCTAACGGTGGTAGGTTACGGTCAGGTGTCAGGTGTACCAGATGAGGCTGAGTGGGTTCTTGGTGTCGTGACTGAGGGTGATCAAATTGAATTGGCGCAAGAAAAAAATGACAACACGACAGCTGCGGTAATCGAGGCATTAAAGCAAAGCGGCGTGGCAGAACAAGGGATCAGCACGGTTACGTATCGAATTGAACCAAGGTACGATTACGTAGAGGGGCAGGAGCAATTTCGCGGATATGAGGTGACACACCTCTTGCAGGCGAGCACAGAGCAAATTGCTGAGGTGGGCTCGATTGTTGATGCGGCGGTAAAAGCTGGGGCGAATCGGGTCGTATCTATTACGTTCACTTCATCAGAAACAGAAGCGTTACAACGGCAAGCTCTACGTGAAGCAACCCTTGAGGCGCAGGCAAAAGCACAAGTGCTTGCGGAAACCTTAAATGTCATGCTTAATGAGCCTCCGATGGAAGTTGTCGAAATTCCTTCAGATCGCATCCAAAGTGAAGCAATGTTCAGTGCATCTGTTAAGCAAGCACCCATTCAACCAGGGAGCATTGTAGAGGGAGCAGCGATAAAGTTAACTTATTCATTTTAAACACCGCGACTTTGTGGTGTAAATTAATTTGTGATTATTTTCACAAAAGTAGTTGCTTAAGAATAATTTGTAAATTATACTGTAGTTAGATGATTGTGAAAATATTCACATAATAATGTGATGATAATCACAAAAACCACTTTAAGGAGGACTTTATGAAGATAGCGGTCATCGGCTGCACTTGCGCTGGAGCGGCAGCCGTTACAAATATGTTAAATATGTATTCTGATGTCCAAGTCACCATCTATGAGGAGAATGACTATGTCTCTTTTTTGGCGAGCGGGATCGCGCTACACGTTCAAAAAATCACGTCAGATTCACAACGATTATATGATTCTGTGTTTAATCATTTTGAAGATGAGGGTATACAAATGCGGATGCAGCATGAAGTGACTGCTGTTGATGTAAAGAAAAAAATCATTCAAGCAACAAATTTAATGACTGGTGAAAAAACGAAGGACACATTTGATAAATTGATTATCACGACGAAGACTATACCTATTGTTCCAAATTTACCAGGGGATGAGCTTGAGAACATATATTTTTGTGAAAATAGTGATTACGCAAAGGTACTTATACATAAAGCAAGGGATGCTAGGAATGTTGTCATCCTTGGTGCTGGAAACGTTAGTGTTGAATTAGCGGCCGCTTTAGCGGTTCAAGGCAAGCAAGTCACGCTCATTGATCGGAAGTCACGAATCCTGAGTCAGCATTTTGACGCACAATTGACTGAGCCGTTGGACGAGCTGTTAAGTGAACATGGTGTGATGCTTGCCTTAGGGCAAACAGTGTTAGGCTTTGAAGGAGAAGAGGGAAAAGTAACACGTGTTATGACATCTGAGCAAGTTCATCCTGCGGACATCGTGATTTCATGTCTTGGATGGCGGCCAGACACAGACCATTTCAACGGGCAGGTCGATATGCTTGAAACTGGATTTATTCTCGTGGATCGTTTTTTGCAGACGAGTGCGAAAGACGTATTGGCGGCGGGAAGCTGTGTCGTATTCCGTGATCAGCCTATGCAGCAGGAAGTAAATGTCCCCTTAGCAACTAACGAACTGAAAATGGGTGTAGTGGCTGCGAAAAATGTATTACAAAAAACGGTTGCTCATCCTGGTTTACAAGGAACTTTAGGGATTCAACTTTTTCATCATTTTGTTGCGTCTACAGGCATGACAGAAGAACGAGCCTCCTTCCTCGATTTGGACGTAGATACAGTGGATATTCAAGAGAAGTATAGCGCTAAAAAATGGCAAGTGTGCAGCTTGTTCGCTGTAAAGTTGTCTTCAATAGCGTGTCTAGAAAAATATTAGGGGCACAAGTTCAGGCTGACTTTGATATCAAGCATATCGTTGATACGATATCGATTTGTATACAGCAGCAAATGACTATTGATGAATTGGCTTTTTCTGATTTATTTTACCAACCACAATTCAATCAGCCTTATCATTTACTAAATATCGTCGGCATGCGAGCTTTAGAGAGGAGATAGAGTCAGCGGAATTACACTGGTGATCAGAGAAAGGCGGATAAGCAGGGCAGCGATTCGTGATCGCACTTCTGATAAAGAGCTGTTCTTTTTGCCGGAAGAGCTGCTTTTTAGGGGGGAGATATGTTCTCGAAAAAATTTAAATTTGGTTTGGAAAAGACAGGTGCAAACTGAAAGGTTAGTCTGCACCTGTACGGTGTCAGTGACATCCTTCAACACGTCACTTGAAAAAGTTGTCCATCGAGTTGTCGATATTGAGAACGCGAGTGGTATGATCATGGTGACAAATTGACTCCGTAACTCATTGGACAGCTTCCTTGCTGTCTTTATTTATGTTGAGAAAAAGGATAGTTAATGAGCTTTTCAGTGGGCACGAAATAGATTAATGGTCGTTGTTCTCTAAATCAGTCACTGCTCCTTACGATTCGTCAAAAACGAAAGCTTCCGGAATGTATTGAAAGTGAGGGTAATCTTGAATGCTCGTCCAGTCTCCTCCCCATTCAAATTCAAGGGCTTTGGCAATTGCAACGACCTCCATCCAGTCAGCTTCTCCATTTTGATTCCCATCAAACTCTAAATCCCAAATAACGTCGCCTGATGCGGTTCTAAGGGCAAAATCAATGGCTAGTCCATAGTTATGCAGCGATTCTCCCCCTTCTGCATTCGTGACAATCGCCCCCTCAGTCGTTCGCCCTTGTGCATAGAGACGATCTTGTTCTGCAAAGGAGCGAAAGTCGTCAGTAATGAGTATCTCAATACCGGCATTCTTCGCTTTTTCGACTAGTTCATTTTTCTTTTGTTCAACGACAGGATGGAGACCTTGAGGAGGCTCTTTATCTTTCATTTTTTCTATAGGTGAAGACGTCTCATAGTTCAGACTAGAAGGGACGCTTTCTTTAATCATCCAAAGGGCGCAAACGATCACACCAATGAGAATAAGAAAATGTGGAAACTTCATCTTTAAACCTCGCTGTCAAATATTAGATGGGACGTTAGATAGACTATTTTCGTATAGATCATTGTAATCAAGATCACTCTCGGTGACTAGAAGGAAAATAAAGGTCATCATGTATGTAACTGTTCTTTTGCTGGCAATAATATGAACATCACAGCAAAGGAGTTGGGTGCGCGTTGCGGTATATCTTTCATAGTGTATGGACGATTCTTTTCATCGTTATCTTTACAGCATGTAATCAAGTTGATTCTCCTGAGGACAAAAAAGATATTGAGGCAGAGGCGGCAACGGTTGATGTGTTTGAGCAAAGTGAATATTCAACCGAGGGTATGCGACCAAGTGCAATCGCAGAGCTCATTGATACGGATGAGAATGTGATTGGAGACGTCACTTTCTATGACGTAGACGGTAAAACAGCCGTTGAGCTAACTGCAGAAGGTTTGTCTCCAGGTTTCCATGGATTTCATATTCACGACATCGGCGTTTGTGAAGCAGATGCGTCAGACGGTCCGTTTACGACGGCAAAAGGGCATTACAACCCTGAAGGCACAGAACACCCTGATCACGCCGGCGATTTGCCAGTTGCTTTTGCAAGTGAGGATGGCAAGGCACAGTTAACGGTCATCACTGATCGTTTTACAAGTCGGGAGCTGGTCGAAGCGGGAGCTGGTGTCATTATCCATGAAAGTGATGATAACTTTGCAAATATTCCAGATCGATATCAATCCGACGCTCAAAAAAAGCCTGGTCCCGATGAAGAAACTTTAAAGGCGGGAGATGCAGGCAGTCGAGCAGCATGCGGAGTCGTCGTTGCCCCGTAGACTAGAAGACGACCCTCTTCTGTAGTGGGAGGGTCTGTTTTTTGAATTCGCTTTAAGACATTCCTTCTGAAACAGGCATCATTGGTCAATGTATAGCTTAATTTCAAATCAAAGAGGCGCGCTTCTAAAAACAGACGAAGATGTATATAAAATAGGCAATCGCTTGACACTTCTAAACAAAGTGAATGATGCTAGCAATCTTCTTTGTTACACTAAGAGTAAATCTTTGAATATACGAAAATCTTGCTGAGACTAACCAATTCTTTGTAGAATAGAAGAAGGACTGTCTACGGAATACGATAGAGGAGGTTTTGGGATGAACCAGGACCATAACACATACAATGCTCAAATGAAAACGGTACTAGATAATATTGAACGAGTGATGATAGGAAAACGAGAAACGGCTGTATTAAGTTTAGTTGCCTTACTAGCGAAGGGGCATGTGTTGATTGAGGATGTCCCCGGGGTAGGTAAAACGATGATGGTTCGTGCATTAGCTAAGTCGATTTCTTCCGTGTTTAAACGAGTTCAGTTTACACCTGATTTACTGCCATCCGATTTGACGGGTGTCTATATATATAATCAGAAAACACAGGATTTTGAATTTAGAGCGGGTCCATTGATGGGAAATGTCGTGCTAGCCGACGAAATTAACCGTACGTCCCCGAAGACTCAGGCGGCACTTTTGGAAAGTATGGAAGAGGGCAACATCACTGTTGACGGAGATACGAAAAGCTTGCCATTGCCGTTTTTTGTTATGGCTACACAAAACCCGGTTGATTATGAAGGGACGTATCCACTGCCCGAAGCACAGCTCGATCGCTTTTTATTGAAAATGAACATGGGGTATCCATCTTTTCAAGATGAGGTTGAAGTGCTTCGACGTGCTCAGCTCCGTCATCCCATTGAAGAAGTAGAGCCTGTTCTCAGTACTGAACAATTACTTCAATTGCAGGAAGATGTCCTTGGCGTCTTCGTCGACGAGACGGTGAAGCGATATATTGTGAGTATTGTAACGGAATCACGACTTCATCCGCAGGTTGAGCTTGGGGCAAGTCCAAGAGGTTCAATTAGTTTAATGAAGGCAGCGCAGGCGTTAGCATTTATTTTTGGGCGAGAATATGTCATTCCCGATGACGTGCAATACTTAGCACCTTATATTCTAGGACATCGTATTGTTCTGACGGCAGAAGCTCGATTTGCCGGTGCAAACGCTGAGCTCGTGATTGGTGACATTCTTTCCAAGGTCGAAGTACCCGTTGTACGGGAATTAAATTTATGAGGAAGACATACTGGCCGCTGCTGAAAACGACAGTGACCTTTCTGCTTTTTTTCTTCTTTATGGGAATTGTTTTTTCATATGCGATGTTTCATGGGGGCTTTGTCAGCTGGTTTTTGTTTTACGCGACCCTTCCGTTAACCTTATACCTGCTCATTACAATGATTTACCCGCTTCGGAACTTTCGTGTCGAGCGCATGCTTTCCACCTCTGAATGTAAGGTGGGGGAGACTGTCAAAGTAACGTTGACCATCAAACGTACAATGCCCTTCCCTCTCTTTTACTTGTTAATTCACGATCAACTGCCGATGGAGGCTGTGAAGGGCACCCCTCCAGTACGTGCGCTTTTATTTCCGGGATTGAAAAGAACGCTCTCGTATTCGTATGAATTACAGTCTGTTCGGCGTGGTGAGTACCACTTTCAAGGAGTGACGTTATCTACAGGTGACCCGCTCGGTTTTGTCCAAAAGCATCACTTTGTATCTTTAAAAGACGAGTTGCTCGTCTTTCCAGAACATGAACTAGCATACTATGAGCATACTGGGCAAAATCGTCAAGAAGGAGACGCACTTGCACGTATGTTCGATGTGATTGATACGACGATGGCCGTTGGTGCCAGAGAATATGTACCTGGAGACAAGTTTTCCTGGGTTGATTGGAAATCGACCGCCCGCAAACGGACGTTAATGACGAAAGAATTTGAACAGCGAAGTGGTCATACAGTTCGTCTGCTGCTCGATCGCTCCGAGCAACAAAACGTGGCGCCAGAATCATTTGAACGGAACATTTCATTTGCCGTCTCGCTTGCAAAAGCGATCATTCGCAAGGGGACAACGCTTCACTTTTTGTCGCTTGGGAAAGACACCGTCAATATTCATCTGGAAGCACTCAAAAATCAAGAATCGTCCTTTCGGCAAGTGCTTCACCATTTGGCAAGGGCAGAGCGAGATGGGGAAGCGCCCTTCGCAAAGCAAGTGCAGGAGACGCTGATGCGTTCCGAAAAAGAGGTGACCATGGTCTTTGTTGTCCAACGGCTTGATCCGATGCTCGTCACGACCCTCATTAAGGCAAAGGAAACTTTTCCATATCTGGTTGTATTTATGCCAGGTGAAGACAGTCGTGATGCTGGACAAAGAACACTTGAAAAGCAGTTGTCAGCACACGGTATGACCATTGGTCGAATCAGACGTGAAAATATAGGCAAAGCCTGGTTTGAGGTGACAAAATAATGCAGTGGCTTCAGAAACACTCACAATGGCTTGGAACCTTAATTTTATATACTGCTGGGTTTTTATTGTTTATCGAATGGTTACGTCCTCTTGAAGACATTTCAACGACGACGCAAGTTCAAGTTTTTATCGTCTTTGCGGCCTTTTGTTTTGTCCTTTCCTTTTTTCAGCTCCCATTTATCATTTCGTTCGTGTTAAAGCTATCAGGGATGCTATTTATTTTACATTTGATGTTTTTTAAAGATGTACCGCTGTTTTCCTTCGATTGGATCGAATATGTCCTGCTTGATAGCTGGGAGAATATATTAGCGATTTCGAGTGGACAATGGTGGGACATGACGAGCATTTTCCGCAGCCTTTTATTTTTCGTCCTCCTGTGGTTAATGAGTTACTTAATGTATTACTGGGTGATTCAGATTCACCGGCTTTTTTCCTTCTTTTTAGTTACACTGCTCTATTTAGGTGTTGTTGATACGTTTACCTTATATGATGCAAGTGAAGCGATCGTGCGGGCATTTTTAATCGGACTTTTAGCAGTAGGCCTGTTATTTATGGTCAGATTAAGGCATAAAGAGGGCGCTTTTTTTAAAACATCAACTTTTATGAAAAGGGCAGTGCTTCCGTTAGTGCTGTTGATCTTATTTAGTGGTGCGGTGGGTTATGCAGCACCAAAAGCAGCGCCGCAATGGCCTGATCCAGTTCCATTTTTACAAGGTGCAGCGTCAGACGTAACGGGAAACACTGTGAAGCGTGTAGGCTATGGAGATAACGATTCGCGGCTGGGCGGTCCATTTATTGGTGATCAAGGCCCGGTGTTTCAAGCGATCGGAGACGAGTTCTCTTACTGGCGTGTAGAATCTAAAGATTATTACACTGGCAAAGGGTGGGAAACATCGATTGATTCGCCATTGCATATGACAGCACAAGACCAGGTTGACTTGCAATTAATTGAGCCAAGCGTTGAAACGACTTCAGAGACTGTGGAAATTGTCATGGACGAAAGCGCCGCGTTTCCCCATCTTGTTTATCCATCCGGTCTTCGTGAAGTGGAGACAGCGTCATATACGGACTTATTGATTAATCGCTTTACTGGTAAAATCTTTCCGTCTCGGGATGATCAGCAAAACATACTCAATCGCTATACGCTCACATATGATGCGCCAAATTTTCAAAGAGAGCAGCTGGAACAAGTGCCTGTCGGAGGCAGTGATGCTCAGCCGATCTACACGCAGCTTCCGGACAATTTACCACAGCGTGTGTACGATTTAGCAGAGCAAATTACTGTAGGCACAACGAATCGTTTTGAGCAGGCAAAAGCGATCGAGCAATACTTTTCTGATAATGGATTCGAGTATAATACAAAGGATGTTGCTGTACCGAGTGCGGAGCAAGACTACGTAGACCAGTTTCTTTTCGAAACTCAAAAAGGCTACTGTGATAACTTTTCCACGTCGATGGTTGTGTTAATGAGAACCCTCGATATTCCGACGCGTTGGGTCAAAGGCTTTACGCAAGGCACGTATCATGATACGACTGATGATGGGCGTCTTGTCTACGAGATTACAAATGAAAATGCCCACTCGTGGGTAGAGGTTTATTTCCCGGGGAGCGGTTGGGTGCCATTTGAGCCGACACGAGGGTTTAGTGGCCCGCAGTTATTTGAAGAAGAGCGCCGCGCTGCTGAAGCGTTCCAACCCGCACAAGAAGAGGAAGCATCAACCCATGAAGAAGAGGAGCAGGATTCTGAAGTGCAGGAAGAATCGGCAGAGGATGAGGAGTCGGCGAGTGCGGCATCAGGACCATCGATTCCATGGGGATCTGTATTAAGTGTCTTGGCATGGGTCAGTGGCATCCTTGGAGCAATTTTTCTCGTAACCGTTTGGGTAACGAGAAGAAAATGGTTTATCAAGTACATTGTGTGGAAGTATAAAAAGCGCGATGACGACGCTGCTTTTCAAGATGCATTCGATCGTTTGCTGCGCGTGCTCCACAATACAGGGCTCGTAAGAAAGCATGGGCAAACACTGAGAAGCTATGCGAAAGAGGTCGATGAATCCTTAGGTAATGAGGATATGGGTCGCTTGACAACGATGTATGAACGCACACTCTACTATGCGAAAGAAAGCTCTCCAAAAGAGCAATGGAAAGAGGGCGTCGACCTTTGGGAAAATTTAATTCGTCGGATCTTGGCTTGACCGACTTAAACGGCATTGTTAGAATGAATTGCGACTATACGTTTTGAACGAAATGCACGACTGCAGCAAAAGCTAGGAGACAGGGAGATGCAGCCGACTGTCTTCTAGTTTTTTTCTGACAGACATGCGCTAACATGGCGCAAGACCGAGGGGAGAATGGACTGAAGTGACAGATATGACAAACGCAAACGATATAATTTTAGTACTCGATTTCGGTGGCCAATACAATCAGCTTATTACACGACGGGTTCGTGAATTTGGCGTGTACAGTGAATTGCATTCGCACAAAATGGCAGTAGAAGAGATTAAGGATATGAATCCTAAAGGAATTATTTTCTCTGGAGGACCAAATTCGGTTTACGAAGAAGGGGCATTTCGTTGTGATCCAGCTATTTTCGAGTTAGGAATTCCGATTTTTGGTATTTGTTATGGAATGCAGCTCATGACACATCATTTTGGCGGGAAAGTTGAACGTGCCGGTAGAAGAGAGTACGGAAAAGCAATGTTAAAAGTCGAAAATGCTTCTCCGTTGTACCACGGACTTCCAGAAGAGCAATATGTTTGGATGAGCCATAGTGACCTTGTCATGGCAACGCCGGAAGGATTTACAGTTGATGGGACAAACCCATCTTGCCCGATTGCGGCTATGAGCAATGAAGAGAAGCAAATGTATGGTGTGCAATTTCACCCGGAAGTACGCCACACCGAGCATGGCAATGCCCTCTTGAAAAACTTTGTATTTAACGTGTGCGAATGTGAAGCCAATTGGTCGATGGAAAACTTTATTGAAGAAGAAACCGCGAAAATTCAAGCGGCAGTTGGAGACCGCCAAGTGCTTTGTGCTCTTAGTGGTGGCGTCGACTCCTCGGTCGTCGCAGCGCTATTGCACAAAGCGATCGGTGATCAGCTCGTCTGTATTTTTGTCGACAACGGATTGCTCCGTAAAGGCGAAGCAGATGACGTAATGGAAACTTTTGCTGAGGAGTTCCAAATGCGCGTCATTAAAGTCGACGCGAGAGAGCGATTCCTGAATAAATTAAAAGGCGTGTCTGACCCAGAACAGAAGCGTAAAATCATTGGCAACGAATTTATTTATGTCTTCCAAGATGAAGCAGGCTCACTCGAAGACGTCGATATTCTCGCTCAAGGAACACTTTATACAGACATTATCGAAAGCGGGACAGATACAGCGCAAACGATTAAGTCACACCACAATGTCGGCGGGCTGCCTGAAGACATGAACTTTGATTTAATCGAGCCATTAAACACATTGTTTAAAGACGAAGTGCGTGAGCTCGGTACCCAGCTAGGACTTCCGGAGCGCATCGTTTGGCGTCAGCCATTCCCAGGTCCTGGACTCGGGATTCGTGTGCTTGGTGAAGTCACAGAGGACAAGCTTAAAATTGTCCGTGACTCCGACGCCATTTTGCGCGAAGAAATTAAAAAAGCTGGATTAGACCGTGACATCTGGCAATACTTCACCGCCCTGCCAAACATGCGCAGTGTCGGTGTGATGGGCGATGCGCGGACTTATGACTATACAGTCGGCGTTCGAGCTGTGACATCGATCGACGGCATGACATCCGACTGGGCGCGCATACCGTGGGACGTGCTTGAAATCATCTCCAACCGCATCGTCAACGAAGTCGACCACGTCAACCGCGTCGTGTACGACATTACGAGTAAGCCACCGGCTACGATTGAGTGGGAGTAGGACGACAACTTAATTTGAAGTAGGAGTGCCGATTTATAAAGGATTAACCTTGTTAAAAATGGATAAAAACCATTTAAAAAATATAGTTCCCTACCAAAAACCCTACCAAGAAAAAATTTTGGTAGGGAATTTTGCTTTTTCGTTGTATTTTGGTAGGGAACATTTTCTGTGGATAACTCGTTTATATTTTGGAACATAAAAGTTGGAATATAACTATAATAAAAGATGAATATGGTGGCATTAACATTGAGATTATAATAATTATAACGATGTAAAAATGGGTATTTACAACTTGACGTACATTATTGCGTACGTTAAAATATGGATTGTAATCAATGATAAAAGAAAGGGGGATTTAAATTGTTAAGTTTTAATCCAACCAATGCAAGGCAAAACCTTTTCCAATTGATTAAACAAGTTAATGATAATAACACACCGATTGAAATTACTAGTTCAAAAAATGATGATGGTGCAGTTCTTATCAGCAAAAGAGATTGGGATTCCATACAGGAAACACTATATTTACAAAGTGCTGGGGTTCTTGATCGAATTAAACATTTTGAAGATGAAGAGACGGAGGATTTGGGTGATATAGATTGGGATACGCTATAAAGATAAAGAAAAATGCTAAAAAAGATTTACCCAAACTGAAAAGGACACAGCTTCATAAAAAGTTTGATAAACTGATTGAAGTGATTAAAGAAAATCCTTTTCAAAATCCTCCACCTTATGAAAAATTAGTCGGTGTACCTTACTATTCCAGGCGTTTAAACATTCAGCATAGACTAGTTTATAGTGTTAATGAAGAACTGAAAGAAATAATTATTTTGTCGATTTGGTCACATTACGAAAGAGGATTATAGTAAAAAGGACTGAGCAGAAACAGAAATTGTTCATGCTCTTTTTTTATTGGATTTAACGTTTTTTGTCAAGAAGTCTCCATCGTCAGCGATAAGGTAGATGAATTGGCTTTCGGTCAAGTACGTCTTTAGACGGACTAATTGACCGAACGTATGTTATCATAAGAGTATGAAGTGTTCTTTAAAAACTGGATATATGAGGTTGCATGGAGAAACTAATCATGCGAAAACCAAGCGAACCCTTCCATGCGTAAAATATCCAAGGTACGAAAGAAACTCCGAATCGTCGGACATCTAGGGCAGGAACTTCCCGAAGTAACGCTCATGGAGACGAAAGGTTGCTTTCGTCGTGGAAATGAGAAGCTCCCACTTCAAGCGAAGCTAAGTGGTGAGTAGTTCACGTGGCTATATACAATAAATCGGGAACCGTCAAAAATTTTGTGTGAATTAAGAATGCCTTATCCTGTATACAATCTTTAACTTTTCGTTTGAAAGATTGCAGCCAATTCCGAACGTGCCTGGTCAAACCCACGGTGGCAACGGGTAGCGAAACGCTGATTGTACTGGTCAAACTGAGAAACGAGAAACCGTTCTAGTGACTCTTCGTTCGGAAATTGTTCTTTACGTTTACTGTATTTCTTGATCTGCTTGTTAAAAGCAGTGACGATTGAGTGGGAATGAAAAAACAATAAGCCCTAAAAATCTTGGAAACACAGGGTTTTTAGGGCTTTTTATGTGTCGCGCCACGGCCCCTTCTAAAAATCCCTCCTTTTTATCCTTCACTCAAAAACACTTTTTGCCATATGAAGAAATTCCTTTACAGCAGGCGAAGCATTCTGTATTGAAGTGATGTTTGGGATTGTAAACGACGACCATTCTCAGATACTGGCATTTCATTTGCAGACGTTTCTTTTCATGAATATCCCTTTGCTATATTGAGTCTCAATCTAGCACGACTGTACGTGGTGCGCCCCAATCGCATCGATAAAAAACGCTCTTTGTTCGCATAAAGCAAGGAGCGTTTTTATGTCTAAAATGAAAAAAAAGCCTCATGCTGATAGTAGGGCTAAGCATGCGCTAATATGATGGATTCTTTTAGTGGGCATTTTAACAATGCGTTTCAATTGATCGAGCTCTCTAATGAAACTTCACAAAGTTGCCTTTTTAATTTCGTTGACGCCGCTTTCTACAAAATATATTATAAAGTCAAGAGGTCAGACCTCTATACAACAAAACGAGGTGAGATGTGTGGATAAAGAAAAGATGATGCCCAATATCAAAGTAAATGAAGGTGCCATTTCGGAACATGTGATTGTCGTCGGTAATCCTGAGCGTGCCAAAATGATAGGTGATTTGTTGGAAGATTCTCAGCAGCTTGCTTATTCAAGAGAATATTTGACAATCAATGGCTATTACAAAGGCAAAAAAGTTACTGTTGCTAGTCACGGAGTAGGTGCTGCAGGGGCTGCTGTCTGTTTTGAAGAGTTGATCAAAGCTGGTGCGAAAAAACTGATTCGTGTCGGTACGGCTGGATCGTATACAGAAGAACTTCCTCCAGGCAGCTTAATTATTGCGGATTCAGCAGTACGGGCAGAAGGATTAACGAAGCAAATGGTTCCTGAAGATTTTCCTGCCGTTGCTGATTATAAACTGCTGCTCAAGCTCGAAGAAGCGGCTCAAAAAACAGACTTTACTTATGGATTAGGGACAATCGTCACTTTGGATGCGTTTTATGCAGGTCCCGTCCAATTTCCACACATGCTTTATAAAGAGTCTGGTGCGTTGGGAGCGGAAATGGAGCTAGCAGCACTCTATGTGATTGCTAGATTAAGAGGTGTATCTGCTGCAGGGATTTTTGCGCTAGATGGTTATGCCTTTAGTGATATGAATGATTACAATCCACACAAAGATTTTGTGAACAAAGCGGTACGTGCCGAAATAGACATCGCTCTAGAAACGTTGCTCACTGTCTAAAAATACCGACCTCCTAGAATACGCGTTGTTTTTCACGTTTTAAAAAAGTAAGATGAATGTAATTGTGTTTTAGGAGGAAAAAAATGAAAGATTTTGGGATTGAAAAAGAAACATTATCGTCACTTGCAGTCAAAACTATTATTGATCTGATAGAAAAAGATGTATTTAAAATTGGGGAAAAATTGGATGCTGAGCAAAAGCTCGCTGATAAGTTGAATATTAGTCGTCCTGTCTTGCGCGAAGCACTTCAGAAGTTAGAACATGAGGGATACATTGTGCGAAAGCATGGCATCGGTACATTTGTCATTTCCAAAACGCCGATTTTAACGACAGGAATTGAGAAACTCGACAGTATGACCGAATTGGTGAAGGCACAAGGCTATGAGGTCGGTACAATTGGGGTGACCGAGCCGAAGATTGAAAACGATGAAACGATTAGAACAATGCTGCGCTTGGCGGAGCATGATCGCTTATTGTTCTTTGAGCGCATACGCACGGCGGATAAGAAGCCTTTTGCCTTAGATCGAATTTACATGAATGAAAAATATCTTGGCGCTGATTATTATTCCAAATATGCTTATTCATCATTGTTAAGCTATTTGAGCAGTGTACAGGATATTCACATTTTTAGCTCGCAATGTAATTTATTTGCTGAGAATGCTTCTTTGGAAGATGCGATGAAGCTTGGCATTGTCCAAAATGAAGCTCTTCAAGTGTTGGAACAAACCTTCTACTCCAACACAGGCGATCCGATATTTTATGGAAAAAGTTCAATTGTAAATAATATACTAAAATTCCATATCGTCCGTCGACGTTAAGGAGTAAGAGAAGGAAGGTCCAACCAATCTCTTAATGAAAAGGATGATAGACGTGAAGCATATAGAGTCTGTAACATTCAATGGAGAAAAAATTGTCCTTCTTGATCAAACCAAATTGCCTTTGGAAGAAGTTTATTTAGAAATTACGACAATGAAAGATTTGTGGGAGGCCATTTTTGAGCTTAAGGTTCGTGGTGCTCCAGCGATTGGAATTGCTGCTGCATATGGTGTTGCCCTCGGCGCAAGTCAATTGGAAGAACAGGCGTATGATGAATTTTTAGTAAAATATGAAGAGATTTCAGATTACCTTGCATCCTCTCGTCCGACAGCAGTAAATTTATTTTGGGCGCTTAATCGAATGAAAAGGATTGTCGTAGACAACAAAGAAACATCTGTTGCTGACATTAAACAGATGCTTCACAAAGAGGCGGATGCCATTAAAAAGGACGACGCGGAGATTTGTGAATCGATCGGGGAGAATGCCCTTACATTAATGAAAGATGGAATGACCGTCCTCACACACTGTAATGCAGGCGGAATTGCAACCGCGAAGTACGGGACAGCGCTTGCACCAATCTATCTTGCCAAAGAGCGTGGCATGGAAATCAAAGTGTTTGCAGATGAGACACGACCGTTATTGCAAGGGGCTCGTCTGACCACATGGGAATTGATGCAAGCGGATGTCGATGTCACCTTAATTACTGACAACATGGCTGCGATGGTGATGCAGCAAGGTAAAATCGATGCTGTAATTGTAGGCTGTGACCGTATTGCGGCGAATGGAGACACGGCGAACAAAATTGGTACGTATGGTCTTGCTGTGCTTGCGCAAAAGCATCATATTCCTTTTTACGTCGCAAGTCCACTATCGACGATTGATATGGAGACAGCGACTGGCGCTGAAATTCCTATTGAAGAGCGTCCTGCCAAAGAGATTACGCAAGGTTTTGGAAAACAGACCGCACCTAGCGGGGTGAAGGTGTATAATCCGGCATTTGATGTAACTCCGAATGAGCTAATTACAGCGATTATTACGGAAAAAGGGATTGTACAAGCGCCATACTATGAAAGTTTGCAAACAGTATTTGAATAAAGCATCCTACCCCGATAAAGGGTGAAAAAGCAGCATGATTGATAAAATACACCGCTGATAAAAGGAGGGGTTGGATGAACTACTTTTTGCTAATTAACATTATTGGAATATTAGTCTTTATAGGCGTAGCTTATCTTTTTTCAAAAGACAAGAAAAATGTTCATTGGAAATCAGTTGGCATCCTCGTTGTTTTTAACCTTTTTTTAGCTTGGCTTTTGACGGCGTTCCCGGGAGGACGCTGGTTTGTTGGTAAAGTGGCTGAAGCTTTTAACTGGTTAATTGAAACTGCATTTTCGGGGGTCGGATTTGCTTTTGCAAGTATGGTCAATGTTGAAAATATGGACGTTGTGTTCAGTGCATTAATGCCGATTTTACTCGTTGTGCCTTTATTCGATATTCTTACTTACTTTGGAATTCTGCCGAAAATCATTAAAGGGCTCGGCTGGGGACTTTCAAAACTGACTGGTCAGCCGAAGTTTGAATCGTTTTATGCGATCGAAATGATGTTCCTTGGCAATACAGAAGCCTTGGCTGTGTCGGGTGGACAACTGCGTTCCATGACGCCGCAGCGTTTGTTTACAATTTCTTTAATGTCAATGAGCTGTGTATCCGCAGCGATGATTGGTGTTTATACAACCATGATCCCGGCCGAATTTGTGTTGACGGCTGTACCGTTGAATGTGATCAACGCTATTATTGTTACAAGTATCCTTAACCCTGTCGTCATAACGAAGGAAGAGGATGTCATCTTTGAGATAAAAAAAGAAGATAAACCCCCTTTCTTTTCGTACCTTGGGGATTCTATCCTTGGCGCCGGAAAGCTGATTTTAATTATCACAGCGATGATTATTGCCTTTGTTTCCTTAGCAGCATTGATTGATAAAGTCCTTCTGCTTATTGCGCCTTGGTTGACGCTAAGCAATATTCTTGGCGTCGTGATGACACCATTTGCACTGCTTCTCGGATTGCCTATAGATGAAGCGTTTCAAACAGCGCAGTTCATGGGGACGAAATTAGTCACGAATGAGTTTGTCGTCATGATGCAAATGATGCCAATACTGGATACGTTCAGTCCGCATATGCTTGCAGTGCTTAGCACCTTCATGGTGTCCTTTGCGAACTTTTCCACCATCGGAATGATCCTCGGATGCTTTAACGGAATTGTGGATAAAGAAAAAGCAGAGTTTCTGTCAAAAGGCGTATGGATGATGATCCTTTCGGGAACATTAGTTTCCTTGTTGAGTGCCGGTTTCGTCGGATTATTTGTTTGGTAAGCGCCAATGATACGTCAACATATCATTGTGAGAATTTTAGTGGTCTTACTAGGGTCCGCGTTGACTGCTTTTGGTATTTTGATGTTTTTAGCAGGAGAACAAGGTGTTGATCCGATCAGTACGTTTTTGCTTGGTATGGTCGTGCATTTGCCATTTTCTTTTGGGACATGCAGTCAAATTTTTAATGTGACTGTACTTGGCATCGTGTTGTTTCTGGATCGAAAAAAGGTCGGACTTGGCAGTGTTTTAAATGCTGTCTCAGTAGGTTATTTCATTAATTTGTTCCAAGGTATGGGCGTGGATTCTTACTTTACCGTCCCTTCTTGGGTACTCGTGTTTCTCGGACCGATCGTCCTTGGAATCGGTACAGCGATCTATTTATATGCAGATCTAGGTGCCGGTGCTTTAGAAGGGATGATGTTGTATTTATCTGAAAAAACGATGTTATCCATTAAGTGGATTCGGATGATTTTAGACGCAACGCTCGTGTTCACCGGCTATTTGCTCGGTGGTATGGTTGGGGTTGGGACTGTGGTTGGTATTTTACTCATTGGTCCTACGATCGAGTGGACGCTAAGAAAATTAGATACGGTCAAAAAATCAATTCGTTTTTCATAACATATGGCTTTCGGCAGCCATACATTGCTATTTTTGCTTTTCGCTTGATGGCTTACCACAGGAGGAATCGTTTATGCTAAGTAAGCAAACGTATTTGAGTGATGATGCTGCAAAAGACATGATTTGTGACATCGGCAGACGTGTATATCAAAAAAACTTTGTGGCGGCGAATGATGGGAACCTTTCGATAAAAGTTGGCGAAAATGAAGTGTGGACTACGCCGACTGGGGTGAGTAAAGGTTTCATGACGCCTGATATGCTCGTTAAGGTAGATTTAACAGGGAAGATATTGGAAGGGACACGAAAGCCGTCGTCTGAGTTAAAGATGCATTTACGAGTCTATCGAGAAAATGCCGAGGTCACCGCAGTTGTTCATGCCCATCCCCAAGCAGCAACGGCTTATGCGATGGCGGGTGTTTCTCTTGATCGGGCTTATTCGCCTGAAGGCGTCATTTTGCTAGGGAAAGTCCCCGTAGCTTCTTATGCGACGCCTGGTACAGAAGAGGTACCAGATTCTGTAGCTCCGTTTTGTAATGACTATAATGCTGTGTTGCTTGCAAACCATGGTGCGCTCACATGGGGAAGAGATATGATCGAAGCATACTATCGCATGGAATCTCTAGAGCATTACTCCATGACCCTTCTTCACACGAAAAAAATTACGAATCAGTTAGAAGAGCTAAGTGCAGAGCGTCTAGCAGAACTGATCAACATTCGTGAGCGGATGGGGATAAAGACAGGCGGACACTTAATTGCTAGAGAAGAAGCGGCGGAACAACGAGTAAATGATGGATCATCACAATTTGATCGACACTTCATTGAATCTATCGTTACGGAAGTCACTGAAGAGGTATTGAAAAGGTTGAAGCGTTAATTTGTAGAATGGGAGTTCCGGCTGTATGTCGGGACTCTCAGCCTGTTGCCAAACGCTTTCATCCGTCGTTGCTTGTCTCGCTCGTCCTCTCATGAACTAAGGTTCAATTCGAGTCTTCACTTGCCTTCGCGCCTAGGCTGGCAAGCGTTTTCAAACCAGGCTGAGGTTGGATGGTGTTGCCAAACGCTTTCATCCGTCGGTTGCTTGTCTCGCTCGTCCTCTCATGAACTAAGGTTCAATTTTAAGCCTTCACTTGCCTGCTCGTTGTGGAGAGATTGCTAGGCAGGTGTTAAAAAGTTTAGGGGAAATTTGGAAGATGATTTTTCTTCAACCTGGGAGTTCCGGCTGTATGTCGGGACTCTATTGTTTTATTGCGCAGTATGGAATTGGCTGAGGCGACGCTCCATTTGATTTTGAAATTAAATAGGTTGGACTGTACAAATCTCATATTCATTACCATTTAGCTATTGAGGACGATAATATGCATAATTACTACACTTAAACCCCCCCTTTAGAGAACAATAACTATGGTTTTATAAACACTTCTGTTTGTAAGAGATCACTTACAGAATTCATTTCAACAAAATAGCCAACTTTAAAATGCCCTCCCCATCTTTTCCAAATAGCTAAACCCTCCCAATGACATTGCACGATCGAGTATGACGTTCTCTATAAGATATTCTATTTTTGTCATATGAATCGTTGACAATTAGACGAAGAAAAATTGATGGAATTTTGTTATATTTGTGTTAATGGGTATCGGTGAATTGTTTGCTTGCATTTCAGCCAATGATAAGCACCCATCCATTTAGTGCTTTTTATCAAAAGTGGATCAGATGAGAGGGGAGATTGAGTGAACCATTCATCTCAAGACATAGACGAAGTCATCGCATACATTCATGACTATATCAATGAACCACTACCGCTTACCCGCTTAGCCCGCTATGCAGCGTACAGCCCATATCATTTTTCGCGCCTTTTTAAACAAAAGACAGGTCTATCGCCACATTATTATGTATCCTCATTAAAACTTCAAAGAGCGAAAGACTTGTTATTAACGACAGATTTAACTGTTCGTGATATAGGTATGGAAATTGGTCAGCAAAGCTTAGGAACCTTTACGACTCGCTTCACTGAAAAAGTTGGGATGACACCGGCGCAATTTAGAAAATCTCCTGTAAAAGTAAGTGGTTATTTACAATCGTTGAAACAGCTTCCTCATTGGTCGCAACAATCTCACGTTGATTGTCAATGGAATAAAGTCGAAGGAACAATTGAAGCGGAAAGTTCTTTTCGTGGCGTTATTTTAATTGGGTTATTTACAAAGCCAATCCCCGAAGGTCTACCTCAATATGGGACATTGCTTTCCTCATTGGGGCGATTCGCATTTAATGATGTTCGACCAGGCGTCTATTATTTAATGGCTACTGCTCTATTTTGGGAGATGGCTGCTACGGACATACTCGTCCCCCATCAAACTTTGCGTGTGAAAGCTGAGCAGCCGATTCGTGTTGGAACAAAACTGGCCGTCCCCTACCAACGTCTTAAACTCCGAGGTCCGCGCCTTGATGATCCGCCTATTCTCATTTCTTTGCCGATTTTGATGAAGAAATTTTTAATCCGATTGACATGAGTTAATTTCATAAGTCCCTTTTTAAAAAAAGTGTAGAGTAGTCCCTTGGTGTTTTACATGTTTTTTTAAAATATATCGTGCTTTAATTCACGCTGCCTTGGACATTTGTTCTGCTTTCATCTTTTT